>NZ_JRWK01000003.1 GCF_001729965.1 Methanosphaera sp. WGK6
TAATTTTAATCACATTGTAATCTATTTTTTTTTATTGAATTTATTTTTGAAGATATTTAATTCCAGTTGTATTTATTTTAGTAATGTTTGTTTTTTCTATAGATGTATCTGGTGTATAAGATAATGCAAATGCAGTATTACCTAACATAGCCATGGATGAACCTATGCTTTCTTCATCTAATATTTCTAAAATTTCTTGTAGTTCTGAGTTTATTAGTTGTGTGTCGTTGGCAAATATTCTTGATAATTTAATGAAATTAGTGATGTGTGGATTTGTTAAAATTCTTTTCAGTAAAATACTTCCACTTTTATTTATACGTTTTTGATGAAGGGGATTTTCAATAATTTCACTAGTTTCAAGTAAACCAATAGTTTTAGTTATAACATATATAGGGCGGGTGATTGGAATTTTATCAATTACTCCATATGATGGTGCACCTTCTTTTAATCTAATGACACAACCTCCATAAATTTCAGATATCACATCACCTAATCCACTTGATTGTGATATTTCAGCAAGATGGGCTATTTCACCTGCTTGTTTATATGTAATATTAATTCCAAGTAATACAGGTAATGTAAAACTAATACCTAATGCAAAACCAGCACTAGTTCCAAATCCTGCACTAATTGGTAATTTACTTTCATGATTAATAGTAATATCATATGAAGATAAATTTAAGTTATATTTCTTCTTAATAATTTCAATAGTTTTTAAACTTATTGTATTTAAAACTTCTTTCTTATTATTTGTATATATATTAATATTTCCAGTTCCATCACTAATTTTTGTATGGGTTATAACACCATCATCTAATGTAATACCAGCACCTTTTGATCCTTTTAAATAGGGATTATTGTTTGGAATAATTTCAAAAAAACCTGTAATATGTGCAGGTACAAATACTTTAATTTCATTAATCATATAATTATTTATATCTTTTCATATTCATAAATAAAATTATATAATAAAATTTTCATAAAATCATAGTAAAAGTAATTTAATAGAGGAAGATATAATGTCTGAAAATAAAAGAATAGATTTACATACTCATAGTATTTTTAGTGATGGTGAATTATTACCATCTGAATTAGTGAGAAGAGCTGATGTTTTAGATCATAAAGCAATAGCAATAACGGATCATGTTGATGCATCAAATATAGAAGTAGCAGCTCAAATAGCAAAAGCAGCAAATGATATAAGAGATTATTGGGATATTGATGTGATACCTGGGGTAGAAATTACACATACACCTCCTGAAGTAATTGATAAACTAGCAAATAAAGCAAGGAAGTATGGTGCTGAAATAGTTGTGGTTCATGGTGAAACACCAGTGGAGCCAGTAAAAGAAGGAACAAATAAAATGGCTGCAGAATCACCGTCTGTAGATATTATTGGACATCCTGGATTAATTACAGCTGATGAGGTAGAAATAGCAATAGACAATGATGTTTCTTTAGAAATAAGTGCTAGGGGTGGGCATTGTCTTGGTAATGGGCATGTAGCAAAATTAGGTTTAGAATTAGGAGCAAATCTTATTGTAGATACAGATACACATGCACCAGGGGATTTAATTACTTATGGATTAGCAGAAGTTGTAGCAAAAGGTGCTTCAATTCCTGAAAAAGAAGTTTCAAAAGTATTGAAAGATAATCCAGAAAAAATCCTTAAAAAACATGGATTATTATAATTTTTTTTATTTGTATTGTACCGTATATTTTAATAATATATCTTTATCAATAAGAGTATATGATTTTAGATTTAACTCAACACAGTTGTTCTTATTAAAACCTAAACCATCAACTAATGTTTTTGAATTAGAACCTCCAAGAATTTTAGAACCAATACAGATAGATACTTCATCTATTAATTCTTCTTTAAACATTGAAAAATTGAGGGTAGAACCTCCTTCTAATAAAATGCTTTTTATATTTAATTTATAAAGTTTATTTAGTGCTTGTTTTAAATCTACAGAATTGGTACCTGATATTATAATAGTACATTTTTCTTCTAATTTTCTAATTCTTTCTAATGGTGCTTTTTGAGATGCTATGATAATAGTTTCAGCTTGATTGTCTAATATTTTTGAATTAAGGGGGGTTCTTGCATTACTATCTATTATAATTCTGACAGGATTGTCTGTTTTTTCAGAAGGTATTTTATGGATTGTTAATTTAGGATTATCTACTATGACAGTATTTATACCAACCATTATCCCATCATATTTTTTACGTAATTGATGTACACGAATCAAATCATTTTTACCAGAAATTTTCATGGAACTATTTTCAGTTGCAATTTTACCATCAACAGTCATAGCAGAATTTAATAGAACATAAGGTTTCAAAATAATCACTCATAATTAACTTTCAATGCTTTTAATGTGTTGATAATATTTTCACCATTGCGAACAGCATTTATTAAAACTTCTTTAAATCCTTCTTTAATAAGTTCATCATTTTGAATAATCCATAAAATTAAATCAGGATGTTCTGTTAAAGTTAAGTTACTAAAAATAATTTCTTCAGGATTATTATTTGTATATATAGCAATATGTTTGTTATTTTCATACTTCACTGCTTTTATAGTAATTAATATATCTTCATTTTTTACACTAAAATAATCTCCAACTTCCACTATATCTATAACAGATTCTTCAATTTTTAATAAATCTTTCTGAATTTTAGTTTCATATTGATGTCTTTTATCAATATACATTTTTAACATGTCATTTATTTTCATAGTATCACTTTTATAAATTATACACTGTTTTAGCATTCTGTTCTGTTTGTTTTTCAATATCTATAAAATCAATATTCTTGGTACGTTCAATACGTTCGATTGTTTTCCTAATATTTAATGGTTGATTATTTTCTTCTTTTATTGGGGATAAATAAGGACTATCTGTTTCAGTTAACATATTTTCAAGAGGTACCTTTTTTATATTCTTTTTATGTTTTTTTGAAAAAAGAGCATTAGTTGCAAATGATATGTAATATCCATAATCTACAGCTTCCATTGCGGTTTCTTTTGTTCCACTAAAACAATGGAAAATGACATTTGGAATTTCAGTATATTTTTTTACAATATCTAAGGCATGTTGTTCTGCATTACGTACATGTAATACAATAGGCATATCATGTTCTGTTGCAATAGTTAAAAGTTTTTCAAAAACAGTATGTTGTCTTTTAAGTTCATTTTCTGAACGTTCTTTTGAAAAATCAAGACCTATTTCTCCAATAGCTTGTATATTGTCTAAATTATCAATAATTTGATTTATTGTTTTATTAATAGTTTCTTTATTGTCTTTTCCAGTATATTCTGGATGATACCCCATAGTTGTTTTTATAAAGTTCTTATCTGATTGGGATAATGTTAGTGATCGTTCATTACTTTCATAACTAGCTCCGGAATCAATTAAAAATTTAAATTCGGGTTTTGTATTTTTAATTATTTCATCTCGTGTATTATCAAAAATGGGGAAGTTTAAATGACAATGTGCATCTATCATATTTATACTCTCCTATTATCTTCCAAATCTTCTTTGTCGTTCTGTGTAAGATCTTATTGCTCTTAAAAAATCTACTTTTCTTAATTCTGGCCATAAACTATCTGTGAAATATAGTTCTGAATAAGATGATTGCCATAATAAAAATCCACTTAAACGTTCCTCTCCACTTGTACGAATTACAAGATTAGGGTCTTCTAATCCAGCTGTATATAAATTGTTATTTATTAATTCTTCTGTGATATCATCTGGATCTATTTTACCTTTTTTAACATCTCTTGCTATTTTTTTAAATGCATCTACAATTTCAACTCTGCCATCATAACCCATAGCAATATTAACTAATCTATCTTTGTATTCTTTAGTGGATTCTTCAGCATTTTTAATAGCATCTCTAACTTTTTCAGGAAATAAATCTAATTTTCCCACAGCTTTAAGACGTACTTTATTTTTATGAATTTTTTTATTTGTACTAATACTCAAAAAACTTTCAACAAACAAATCCATTAAATCAGATACTTCTTTTTCTGTTCGATTGAAGTTTTCTGTTGAAAAAGCATATACTGTTACTATATCTATACCTAAATCTATACACCATTCTAGGACATTTTCTAGAGTATCAACTCCTCTTCTATGTCCTTCTATAGCATTCATATTTCCTTGTATTTTTGAATATCGTCTATTTCCATCCATGATTATTGCCACATGTTTTGGCATTTTAGTTTTATCTAGATTTCTGGAGATATACCATTCATATAAGGAATATAATGGTTGTAGTAACATCATCTTTTTCAAACTCCCCTTTTTAAATTTTAATATATTATAATATGTCTTAATTCAAATAATAAATTTTTTCATTTTTTCAATGAATTAATAATTGTGGATACTAATTTAATTGAATTAACATACCCTTGTACGCTTTGTGAACGTGATGTGTCAATATATATATTTGGCTGTTTTAAGGTAATTGCACCATAACTTGTTACACCTGATACTAGAACTAAACTTCTAAAAATTATATTTCCTATAATACCGTCAGGAGCAACAATTATATTTACTTGATTTTTTATGGCTTCTTCAATTAATATGTAGTAATGTTTGATATCATAATCGTTTTTAAGTTCTTCTACTATAATATCACATTCACGAATTGTTTTATCTATTTTGGGACTACGACCTTTATCTTGTTTACGTCCTCCAGAAATAAGAGCTATTTTAGGAGTATTGCCTGTTTTTGATATAATTTTAGAACATTCTTTTATAATTTCTTTTTTTTCATCAATAGTGTCACATTCATCAATTCCAACAGGAGTTAACATGAATTTATGATTATTAATTTCAAGTATTGATGCACGAAATAGATTAGGATATTCTTTTTTAAGTTCTTTAATTACACTTGATTCAAGTGATCCTCTTATAACACCATCAATAGTGGGGTCATGAATATATTTAATTAAATCTTCATTAGTTTCTGCTATTTCAAAATCAAATGAAAATTGTTTTATAGCCTCTAATACATTTTTATTTTTTCCAAGTCCGATTGCAATCTTCATTTCTTTAAACCTATTATTTTTTTATATTTAATTTATATTACTTTTTTTCTAAAATAGATATTTAGTTAAGAAGTTAACATAATTTTATTTATTATTTTAATATTTAGAATTTTTATTAAAAATAGAAAAGAGGAGTGGAATGTAATTATTCTTATATATTTTTTAAAGATATTTCAATGGATTCAATAGTTTTATCAATATCTTCCATACTATGTGCACAGGATAAAAATGTACATTCATATTGGGATGGTGCAATAAATACTCCATTTTCTAATAAATTATGGAAATATTTTAAAAATCCTTTTGTATCAGTGGTTTGTGCTGTTTTATAATCATAAACTTCTTTATTTGTAAAATAAATTTGAGTCATAGATTCAACACCATTAACTTGATAATTAATGTCTAATTTATTTAAAATGGCTCTGATTTCATTACGGAAGTATTCTCCTTTATTATGTAAATCTTTGTAGAATTTATCATCTAATATTTTAAATGCAGTTAATCCACCATTAATTGACATAGGATTTCCACTAAATGTACCTGCTTGGTAGATAGTTCCACTTGGAGTGAATTGTTCCATGTATTCTTTTTTACCTGCAATAGCACCTATTGGGAATCCACCACCAAGAATTTTACCAAAAGTACATAAATCTGGTGTTACATTATAATATTTTTGAGCTCCACCTTTACTTATTCTGAATCCAGTAATTACTTCATCAATGATTAATAAAATATCATTTTCTTCAGTTATTTCACGTAAAAAAGTCAAATAATCATCTTTTGGTGGAACACAACCTATATTACCCATAATGGGTTCTATAATAATGCATGCAATTTCTTCTTTATTTTCTTTGATGATTCTTGTTAATTCATCTTCATCATTAAATGGTACAAGTATTGTATTTTTTGTAGTGTCTTCTGGAATTCCTGGAGAATCTGGCTTTCCAGCAGCTCCAGAACCTGATTTAACCAGTACAGCATCATGAGCTCCATGATAAGCTCCTTCAAATTTAATTATTTTATTACGGCCAGTTATTCCTCTTGCTAAGCGTATGGCACTCATGGTAGCTTCAGTTCCAGAATTTGTAAATCGAACCATTTCTGCAGATGGAACACGTTTAATCACTTCTTTTGCAAGAGAAATTTCTTTTTCAGAAGGTACTCCATAATCAGTTCCTAATTGTAATTGTTTTATTGATTCTTCAACAATTGTTTCATTTGCATGACCAAATATTATAGGGCCATAACCTAAACAATAATCTATAAATTCATTACCATCTTCATCATATATTTTTGATCCTTTTGCACGTTTTGCAAAAAAAGGATATGGTTTATATGCACGTATTGGTGAATTAACACCTCCGGGTAAATAGTTCACTGCTTCTTCGTATAATTTTTTAGATTTATCGAAATTCATAAGATGTCTCCTAATCTTTTTTCCTAATATTTAATAGTGAATTTATAATTGCTACAGCAATAGGTGTTCCACCTTTAGGGCCTGTAGTTATAGTGTAAGGAATATTTGTTTGAGATAATGCTTCTTTTGAATCAGCTGCTCCTACAAATCCTACTGGAACTCCTGCAATTGCTTTAGCATCCATTTGACCTTCTTCAACCAGTTTTATAACTTCAAATAGTGCAGTTGGTGCATTACCTATAGCAACAACTCCTTTAAATCCATCATCTGCTGCAATTCTCATAGCTGCTGCGGAACGAGTGATTTCTTCTTTTTTAGCAAGTTTAATAGCTCTTTCATCTCTAATATAACACATTACTTTACCATTATATCTAGTAATTCCTGATTTAACCATATTAATGTCTGTTAATATGTCTTCATTATTATCAAAACAATTTAGTGCCGTTTCAACAAATGTTGGTGATATTTTAACAAGTTTTGCATATTCTGGATCTGCTGTAGAATGAACAACACGTTCTACAATATCTTTTTCTTCATATGTTAAATTTTTAGTTTCATCATCTATCAGTGATTTAATAATTTCTCTACTTTTATTAGCAATATCATAACCTGGTTTTGTTGATGCTCCCATATTATACATGAATTTCACATCCTTTCAAGTATTAATCTTGATTTTTTATAATTCTATAATTATATATTATAAGCTATATTTTAAATATTATAATATACTAATTAATTTAAAAATAATAGTATATTGAAAAAAAATTAAGAAAGATATAATAATTTTTGGATTTATTTTTAAAGAAACTTTTTTGATAATATGATAATATTAAGACGTAATAAAAAAATAGTAGAATTGTATCCTATAGGTTCTGCAAAAGGTGCATTAAATAATCAGAGAAAACCTCTCTTTTATAGTTATTTTAAACTTCAAGAAATCGATGGAAAAATAAGACCACAACGTTTCATTATACAACAAGATAATATAGAAACATTAAAATCACCTAAGGATGTTATTAGAACTTTAAGAAAACAAAATGTTTTATTAGCTACTGAAGATGAAGAAATAGAATCTATGTTAAATTCACTAAATATTCCTTTTAAATTAACCCATATTTGTAGACATTGCACATTTGAAGGTAATATAACTATATTGAAGAAATCAGCTTCATATAATTTGTATGGTGAATATATATGTAAAAATTGTGCTGAAAAAGAAATTAAACGAGTAATGGACTTGAAAGGATATAATAAAGCTGCATTTCCTGGATTTAAAAAGTTATTGGAAAAAACTCATAATCTAGAAAAAGTTTTACAAATATTTAATCCTAAATTCAATCCTATTCAAAATGATGATTTAACAATTTATGATAAAATAACTGTTAAAAAAACAAAATATTCTAAAGTAAAGGTTAATCAACTTCCAATACCTAATAATTTCAAAAATATTTTATCAAAAAAAGTAAAACAGTTATTGCCTGTTCAAATTTTAGCATTAAAATCAGGACTTCTTGAAAATAAAAACTTAATGATTGTTTCAGCAACAGCATCAGGAAAAACACTTGTTGGTGAATTAGCAGGAATACCTAAGGCAATGGAAAATAAAAAATTCATATATTTAACACCTCTTGTTGCATTAGCTAATCAAAAATATAGGGATTTTAAAAAAAAGTATAAATCTCTTGGATTAAATGTGGCAATTAAAGTAGGTTCAAACCGTATAAAAGCTAAAGGTGAGTTAACAATTACTAATAAATCTGTGGAAAATGCAGATATTGTTGTAGCAACATATGAAGGTCTTGATTTTTTATTACGGTCAGGAAATCATAATCAATTAAAGAATATAGGGACTGTTGTAATTGATGAAATTCACATGCTTGATGAAGAAGAAAGAGGACCTAGATTAAATGGACTTATTAAAAGATTAATGAGTATTTTTCCAGATGCACAATTAATTGGATTATCAGCTACTGTTAAAAATTCTAAACAAATAGCTGATAATTTTGGAATGAAACTTGTGGAATATAAGGAAAGACCCGTACCTCTTGAACGTCATTTAATATTTACAAAAAATGAGTATGATAAAAAAGATTTGTTAGGTAGATTATCTAAGAAAGAATTTGATACGAAATCCTCTAAAGGTTATAGAGGTCAAACAATAATATTCACTAATTCACGAAAAAAAACACATAAAATAGCTCAACAAATTGAGAAAAAAGGAATAACAACTGCAGCATACCATGCAGGGTTATCTTACTCAAAAAAAGTTAAAATTGAAAAAGATTTTGCTAATCAAGATATTTCAACTGTTGTAACAACAGCAGCGCTTGCAGCAGGAGTTGATTTTCCAGCTTCACAAGTACTATTTGAAACATTGCGCATGGGAAATAAATGGTTAACTAGTAATGAATTTTCACAAATGTTGGGACGTGCTGGAAGACCTTCATTTCATGATATGGGGAAAGTTTATTTACTTCCAGAATTAGGTAAGGAATTTACTGATGGTTCTGAAGAAGAAATGGCTATACAATTATTGGATAGTGATGTGGATAATATCAAAGTGGAATATGGAGAAGATGATGCATATGAACAAGTATTAGCGGATATTTCCGCTATATATTGTGCAGATATTCATAAAATTAAAAAACGATATAATAAAATAGATTCACCTGTTTTATTTGATGAAGTAATTGATGTTTTGGTTGATAAAAAACTTATAAAAAATAAAAAAGGAGATAAATGGATATATTTACCTACAAAATATGGTCGAGCAGTATCAATATCTTTTTTAAACATATCTAAAGCAGAATACATTAAACAACATTTAAAAAAGGATCCATTAATAACTATTGAGAAAATTGAACCATTTATCAATGCATATTTAAGTAATAGATTGATGACTAGATTATCATCAGCATTAAAAACAAATATTAGTTCAAGACTATTTGCAGATTCAACAAGAGATATAATTACATCAGGTGAAGTAATAGCAAAACTAGATTCACAATATGTTGATAAATTAGTAGAATTACAAATGGATTTTTTATCCTGTAATTGTAAGGAAAGGCCATTTTGCAATTGTTTTGAAACAAATATTTCTGATAAAATTATACGACAAAGATTACATGGTTGGAGTCCAAATAGGATAAGTAAGTTTTTTATGACTAATTATAATATTCAAATATATTCTGGGGATATTTTCACATGGTTGGATCAAGTAATACGATCATTAGAAGCTATTTCGAGGATTAGTTTAGCTTTTAATAATAAAAAAACAAGTAATCAATGTAAACAATTAATTAAAAAAATAGAACTGGGTAAATAATCATAATAATGATTTAATATCTTTTATTATTTTTTTTTCAGCATTTTCTAATAGTAATTTACCTAGTTTTTCATCAACTACAAAACCTTCTTTTTCTATATGTTCTGCTTCTTTATTGATGATAGGTTCATTATCTCTTGCTAATTTAAGACCAACCATTCCTACTTCTGGATTTTTATTAAAATCATTATGTTCTTCTAGTCTAGTTTCATCAAGAAAGCCCAATACTTTCCCCATGGATAATTCACCAGTACATGCATGAGGACCTTCATTTTCAATTATAGAATTATTAAATATAATTTGAAGATTTGTTTCTTTTGAAATTATATCCATATCATTTATAATTTGATTATTGCCTCCATGTCCATTTACAATGATGACTTTTTTGATATTTAACTGTTCTTTACTATTTTTTAGTTGAGGTATTATTTGATTATAAATTAAATCATCTTTTGACAAATGAATTCCATGTTTCACATAGTCAAATTCAGTAGCAGCATAAAATATTCCTAAAAATGTAGCACCTGTTTTTGTAGCAACATTCAATGCTACATTTGCAGCAATTTTTGAATCAGTATCTATAGGTAATGCACTTCCATGGTTTTCTCTATGTGAACCTAAAGCTATTATACCAATTTCATGTATTTTTTCGGATAGTATTTTTCCTGAATTATATTTTAATTTAAACTTATTTTTGCTCATTACCTATCTTCCTATATTTCTAATTCCCATATTGGGTCTCCAACATAGTGTAAATTTTTAATAGCTTTTCCTTTATTATTTTCTATCATTTCTTGACCAGTAATCATACTAGTTCCAATAGCTAATGGTTTTTTATGTGTTTCATCAATTATAATGATTGTATCTCCTGGGACTATTGTTTTATCAGCATCAACAATTCCTGGTGACATAATATCTGCACCTTTTATTACAAAATTAATAGCACCCATGTCTACTACTGCATATTTTTCTGTGATTTCTAGATTTAATGTTGCTTTAAGTGTAGGTATAATTTTATCATCTGTCTGCATTAATAGAGGTTTTCCATCAATTAATAAAATATCAGGTAATTCTTCAATTTTAACTAGTTCTACTTGTGATTTTTTAGGTATAATTTCTCCATAATTTCCTAATTCTTTTTTAATTTCTTTTATTTTTTTATTTTTTAAGAAATTCCGTTTTTTAATTTTCAATTTGATAATCTCCAATTTTTATAATTTGTTATCATTTAAATAAGGTTATTTATTTTTGTCATCTGTTGTTTTAATTTTAAAATTATATTTTAATCATGTTTTTTATCAAAATATATTTTCTTTTTTCTATTTTTAATCAGTAAATTATATGTTATAGTATGGCTAAATATATTAGTAATGATAGATAATTATTTGTTTAATTATATGTATAGATACATTTAAATATAATTCGAAACAAATAAGAATATATATTATTGATAAGGTGATTAATAGTGAACGATCAAAAAAATAATAACAATACATCTAGACCATTAGATGCATTAGGACAAGCTTTAAATTCTCAAGTTCTTATTAAACTTAAAGGTGGAAAAGAATTCAGAGGAGCTTTACAAAGCTTTGATATGCATATGAATTTAGTAATCAATGATGCAGAAGAACTTGTTGATGGGGAATCTGTTCGTAGATTAGGCGTAGTTTTAGTTCGTGGAGATAACATAGTATACATATCACCAGGATAATTAATTAAAGGACACTTAGTAGTTTAAATCTATTAATATTAATCGTCCTTATTAGAAAATACTCTAATTATTTAATTAGTGAGTATTGAGGTATAACGATCGTATATCTAATAGAATAGAGGAACTTTTCTATTCTTCTTTTTTTACCTTTTTTTTGAAAAGGTTTATTATATTCATTTATTATTAAACAAATTAATATTGGAGGAAATAATAGTGAAAGGAACACCATCATTTGGGAAACGTAACAAAAAAAATCACATAAGATGTAGAAGATGTGGTAGGAATGCTTACAACCCAACTAAAAAATACTGTGCTTCTTGTGGATTCGGAAGATCCAAAAGATTAAGAAAATACAGTTGGCAAAACAAAAAACCTATAACAGGTAAAAGATTAAAATAGATAATTTATAATTTTCAATTTAAATTATCTTTTTTCATTATTAAACTATTTTTTTTTAAAATTAAATTTTATTTTCAATGGATTCCATATTTATTTTATAATATATTTATTTAAAATAGTAAAATTAGTATATTACTTTAAACAAATATAAACAATATAAAATAAGAAGTTGGAAATTTAGATAATTACATTTTTTTATTAAATTATAAATTAACTTAATAAATAGTGTATTGATTAATAACATTTTTCATAAAAAATTGTACATTATTTAACAAAAAATATAAGGCAGGTGTCATATATGGCAAACGTTAAAATCATAGAAACTGCATTACGTGATGCTCATCAATCTTTAATAGCTACACGAATGAGAACAGAAGATATGGTTCCTATATTAGAAGATATGGATAAAGCAGGATATTTTTCATTAGAAGCTTGGGGAGGAGCAACATTTGATACATGTATCCGTTTTTTAAATGAAGATCCATGGGAAAGACTTAGAACATTTAAAGAACATTTAACGAAAACTCCTATTCAAATGTTATTAAGAGGTCAGAACTTAGTAGGATACAAACATTATGCTGATGATGTGGTAAAAGAATTTATTGAAAAATCCTATGAAAATGGTGTAGATGTTTTCAGAATTTTCGATGCATTAAATGATTCACGAAATATGGAACAATCTATTAAAACAGCAAAAGCACAAGGAGCCTATGTTCAAGGAACAATAAGTTACACAATTAGTCCTGTACATACAATTGATAAATATGTTGAATTTGCAAAAGAATTAGAAGCTATGGATTGTGATGCAATAACTATAAAAGACATGGCTGGATTAATAACACCGGGTGTTGCAAAAGAATTAGTAACTACATTAAAAGAAGAGGTTGACTTGGATATAAATTTACACAGTCATTGTACAAGTGGTATGACTCTTATGAGTTATGAAGCTGCTGTTGAAGCAGGAGTAGATATGTTAGATACTGCAATATCTCCATTTTCTGGAGGAACATCCCAACCACCAACAGAGAGTGTAGTTGCAGCATTACAAGGAACACAATATGATACAGGTATTGATTTAAAAGTATTATCCCTGATAAAAGATTATTTCTCAGATTTAAATGAAAAATATAATGCTTTATTTGATCCATTAGCTTCTAAAATTGACGCTGATGTGTTAATTTATCAAGTTCCTGGTGGAATGTTATCTAACTTAGTATCTCAACTTAAACAACAAGATGCAATAGACAAATATCAGGATGTTTTAAAAGAAATACCTAACGTAAGAAAAGATTTAGGATATCCTCCATTAGTAACTCCAACAAGTCAAATAGTGGGTGTACAATCAGTGATGAATGTATTGATGGGTGAACGATATAAAAATATCACTAAAGAAGTAAAAGAATATCTTAAAGGATATTATGGAAGAGCACCTTCTGAAATCAATCAAGAATTATATAAAAAAGCTAATGGTGATGAAAAACCAATAACATGTAGGGCAGCAGATTTATTAGATCCTGAATTAGATGAAGCACGTAAAAAATTAGAAGCAGAGGGCTTAATGAAAAAAGAAGAAGATCTTTTAACATATGTGTTATATCCAACAGTTGGTGAAAAATTCCTTAAAGGAGAAGCTGTAGCAGAAGAAATACCAGAACCTAAAGTTGAATATACTGCTTCAAGCATACCTACATCATATGATGTTGAAGTTGATGGTGAAGTATTCAATGTCAAAGTATTACCAACAGGTTATATGGAGATGGAACCTTCATCCAAACAAATTAAAACATCTATTGAAAATGGTTTAACTTCAGCTATGCAAGGTATGATAGTTAAACTTAAAGTTAAAGTAGGTGATAAAGTAAATGAAGGAGATACAGTTGCAGTTCTTGAAGCTATGAAAATGGAAAATGATGTAAAAGCAGATAAAACTGGTCAAGTAACAGATATTTTCATTGCTGAAGGAGATACTGTTGAAAAAGATGATGTTTTAATGGTTATTGAATAATCATCTTTCTCTTTTTTTAAACTTTTTCTGAGGTTATTTTGTATATAAAATTGATGTGATGTTATTAAGGTATTTTGGAAGTTTACCATTTATTAATAATAATTCAATGTCAAATAAATCTTTTAATATTTTTCTACTATCAATTCCTAATGATGCTAGTGAATATCTTCTTATCTCAGGATGAATGCATTTATCATATATTTCTTTACAATTATGAGCACAATAATTACAAGGTCCACTTAAACTTTGGGCTTTCGTATAATTAGATTCATCTGCAATAACTTTATCTACTACTTTTTGTTTTTCTTTAAAGAAAGTTTCATTTAACAGATTATTTAATTCTTCTTTTGAATATTCATTAGAATAATCTTCTTTTTCAAATATTAATTGAGTAACAATAATATCAATATAATCAAAATTCAGAATATAATCCTTAACGTTAATATCAAGGGGTGAACAAGAATAATTAGAATTATATCTTGAACATTCTTTACAGTATCCTTGCACTATGTCCCAGTTATAAAATCGTTTATGAAATTCGGGGGTAGGTAATGTTTTATAAAATTTTTTAATTTTATAATTTATTTTATTCATTAAATTTTAGTCTCCTTATATTTCATATTCAGTAGGGTCATTAATATTTGCTTGAATAAATGCTCTTTTTCTTCTTTTACAGGATTCACAAACACCACAATGTTTTTCATGTCCTGTATAACATGAATAACTTAAATTCATGGGAGCATTATATTTTTTTCCAGTATTTACAATATCTTCTTTTGTCATATCAATCAAAGGAGCTTTTATTTTGATATTATCAAATGATCCATATTTTATAGTTTCATTAAATGCATTTAGATATTCTTTTGAGTTATCTGGAAATGTCCGGGCTTCTTCATAATCCCAACCAACTATTATTATTTCTGCTTTTATACTTTCAGCATAAGCTAATGCAATACTACAAAAAATAGTATTTCTTGCAGGAACCCATACTGATTTTGCAGTTTCTCTAGTAATATCTAAGTTATCTAGATCTTTCTCCAATATTTTTGGAATTTCATCATTTGTTGTCAGGGTTGAATTACTTATTTTATTAAGCCATGGTAAATCAATTATAATATGTTTCATATTTAATTTTGAACATATTTTTTTTGCATGACTTACTTCTTTTTCGAGACTTTGTTGTCCATAATTAAATGTTAGTGCTGTTAAATCATATTTTTCAGAATAAATAGATGTGGCTACAGTTGAATCTAATCCTCCTGAAAGAACAGTAATTCCTCTAGGTTTTGACATTTTTTATTCACTTCTTAGTTTTCTTTTATAGTCTTGTTCTACTATATTCATTAAATCTTTTATAGGGATATTTGTTTTATCAGCTATTTTTTTAATATCCTCATATTCTGGAGTACATTTTATTATTTTATCATCAATATATCCAATTTTAAATCTTATATTTTCAAGAGTATCATTAATATTTATTTCATGATAAACATTTTCTCTTGTTGCTACACCTCTATGGATTGTAGGTATCATACGAACACCTAATGTTCCAGTTTCTTCCATAATAATCTTAACTAAATGTTCTGCATCACTGTTGCGACTAATAACTTTTACAATATGGCCTGGTCTATTTTTTTTCATCATAGTAGGTATAATACTAACATCTCTTGCACCTTCACTAAGTAATTTATCATATAAATTACCTAAAACTTCTCCCGTTAATGTATCTATATTTGTTTCGAGTATTGTGATTGTATCTTTTTCAACTGTTGTTTCAGCATGGACTAATCGTAATGCATTAAGAACTTTTAAGTCTTTTTTACCAGCACCATATCCAATTTTCTTTTTAGTAAGATAGGGGTATGATGAAACAAATTCATCCGTGATATTAACAAGAATTGCACAGCCAGTGGGTGTTGCAAGTTCTGTGTTTTCAAGTCCACCTATTGTTGGAACATCTGTTAATATATTAAGGACTGCTGGGGCTGGGATGGGTAGTATTCCATGTTGTGTTTTAACAGTACCTTGTCCAGTTGCAACAGGTAATGCATATATTTTTTCTTCATCTAATTTAAGTAAATGATATGCATATGATGCTCCAATTATATCTGCAACAGCATCTGCACAGCCTACTTCATGAAAATGTAATTCATCTAATGTTTTTCCATGTACTTTAGATTCTGCTTGGGCTATTGTTTTAAATATTTTTTTAGATAATTTTATTGTTTTTGAAATAAGTGTATTGTTGGGATAATTTTCTTCTGTTATTTCATCAATTTTTTTTATAATTTCAGTATAGTGTCTAGGACTGTTATCTGTAGTTTGAATATTAGCATATGTGGATATAACTCCTGATTTGGATTTTTTATTTATTTCTATTTCAATATCTCCAAATTTTGTTGCATATGTGTTAATTACTTTTTTTATTTTTTTTCATCAGCACCTAAATCAATAAAAGCTCCTATAAACATATTTCCTGCTAAACCTGATGTTTGAGCATCTATTATTAATACCATTATTTATTCTCCATACTTCTTGTCATATATATATAATTAATTCTATATGCTATTATATATGTATTTTTCAATTTAAATTAATCATATGTTTATTTTCTTAAGTAAATTTGTATTTTTAAATAATAATTCAATAATAACTTTTTATCTGATTATTAATAAAGTATAAATTAGTATAAGTGTATAAAGAATGAATTAAGAATTAAAAGAGATGTTAGTTATGGAAATTAACATGAATGGGATAAAAACTTATGAGAAAAATAATGGATTAATTATAGAAAGTGAAGTACCATTATATATTTTAGCTAATCGAGAAAATTATGATTTTAAATATGCAACAAAATTTGATAATCATTATTATAATACTCCTGATTTGGAACGAATTGTTGTTCAAAGAAATGGTATAGTAATTATAAGTTCTGTAGAAAAAATTCAAAATAAATTTTTCACGAATATCAGTGTATTATTGGATGTTGAATTAGATAATTTAACTTTAATGAATATTTTTCGTACAGTTACAGAAACAATTTCAACAACATCATGGGATACAGATGCAATAGGTAAGGATAAACTTGATAATGAATTAGGTAATTTTTATAATACGATATTCATAGCTTGTAAATCTAAATCAGATGTACCATTACCTTTTGATATTTCATTATTTTATGAAATTAAGGAATTAGTTGATGAAGCCTTAAGAAAATCTTTAAATGCATTAGGTTATCCTAGAAATATTATAAAATACATGGAAGATATTGGAGTGACATTAGAAAATATGGAAGATGCTGCTATGGAATTAGTAGTTGGTGTTGATGAAGATGAAAAAATAATTAGGGAAAAATTTCGTAAACAATTATTACATTCATTAGAAGATATTAATGTTATCTCTTATTTGGTAGCAGCAATTAGATTAGAAGAAGATTATGAACATTACAGAATAAGGGAAGTAAATGTGGATGATGATCCAGCTTATTTATATATGGATGAAATAATGGGTATGGCTATAGCAAATCAAATAGCAGGTACTAAGGCAATTTTTAACTTTAAATTATATGATGAAAAAAAACCCGGAATTTTAAGTGTTTTAGGACCATCTGTGGATGATATAATTGGTGGTTTAATTGCAGGATGTATGTCCAAAATATTTGAACCTTAATTTTAAATAAGTGATAATATGAGTACAGAAAAAAATAATTTTAATAGAAAAGCAAAAGTTAATCCATCACTTAATGGATTTTTAGGATTAGTTTCATTTTCAACAAGAATTCCTATTAAACGGTACATAACTATTGAGGAAATGGCAAGTAGTGTTATAATATGGCCTTATATTGGTTTAGGTATAGGTATAATTGCAGCAATAATAGTATTTATATTAAATAATATTTTGGGTTTTACAAGTATACTAACAGCAACATTAATTTATTGTTTTTTAATATGGTTCACAGGTTTTAATCATGTGGATGGTGTCATGGATATGGGTGATGGGTTAATGGCTCATGGTGAACCTGAAAAACGATTAAATATTATGAGAGATTCTATGGTGGGTACTGGTGGAATAGCCACATTTTTTATTGTAGCAACAATTACAATTGCTGCATTATCTTCAATTTCTTTAAATTATATAATTCCTTCTGTTATTTTAATGGAACTGTGTGCAAAATTATCTATGGTAACATCAATGGTTTTTGGAAAAAGTGATAAAAAAGGTATTGGAGCAGAAATTAAAAAAGGAATGGACTACAAAGTATTAGTATTTACGATTATAATTTCATTAATAATAGGTTACTTTTTGCTAAAGATAACTGGAATATTTGCAGTTTTTGCATCAGTCATATCTGGTTTATATTTATCATCAATAGCTGATAAGAAATTTGGGTGTGTTACTGGAGATATATTAGGTGCATCTAATGAAATAGCAAGAGTAGTTTGTTTAGTATTCATAATATTGAATTTAAATTTAATGTTATTATAAAACTAATAATGGAGTTAATTAAATGATAACAGTTTTGAGATTAGATCATAGACTTGGAAGAGATACAAGAATTACAACACATGTATGTTTAACAGCAAGAGCTTTTGGGGCAGATAAAGTAATTTTAAGTGGTGAACGAGATAAACATATTATTGAATCTGCAGAAAAAGTTGTTGAAAATTGGGGTGGTGATTTTCAAGTAGAATATCGTAAAGCATACATGCCAGTAGTTAAAGAACATATAAAAATGGGTTATGAAATAATTCATTTAACTATGTATGGTAAACATGTGGAAGATGTTGTTCCTGAAATAAGAGATAATGGTAAAGATAAATTAATCATTGTTGGTGGTTCAAGAGTACCTACTGAAATTTATGAAGCTGCTGATTGGAATTTAAGTGTTACAAATCAACCACATTCAGAAGTAGCAGCATTAGCTATATGTTTACATTATATGATGGATGGTGATGAATTAAATACAATATATGATGATGGTAAAATGCAAATTATACCAAATAATGAACATAAGGAAGTAATTAAGAAAGAATAATCTTTTCCCTTTTTTCTTTATTATAAAATTAGTTATTAATATTTTCTAAAAAAAGAATAAGAATAGAACTCATCGTTCTATTTTGCCTTCAATGAATTCATTTACTTTTTCATGAGCAATATCGTCTGTGTATTGAACTGGTGGATGTTTCATTGTGTATGAAGAAATTGAAGTTAAAGCTCCACTAATACCTCTATTTAATGCTACTTTACAACATCTTATAGCATCAATTACACAACCTGTACTATTAGGACTATCTTCAACACTTAATCTTAATTCTATGTTCATAGGAACATCACCAAATGTTTTACCTTCCATACGTAAGAAACAAAGTTTGTTGTCTTTTTGCCATGGTACATAATCACTAGGGCCTATGTGAATGTCATCTTCTTCTAATCTATGACCTAATACGGATTGTACTGCTTCTGTTTTTGATTCTTTTTTGGATGCTAAACGATCATGATTTAACATATTTAAGAAATCAGTGTTACCACCAGTGTTTAATTGATAAGTTCTGTCTAATCTTACTCCTCTATTTTTGAATAAATTAGCTAATGTTCTGTGTGTGATTGTAGCACCTATTTGTGCTTTTATATCATCACCAACACATGGTATTCCTTTTGCACGGAATTTAGCTTCATATTCTGGATCACTTACTATGAAAATAGGAACACAGTTTATAAAAGCAATTCCTGCATCAAGAGCACAATCTGCATAGAATTTTCCTGCTTTTTCTGATCCTACAGGGAGATAGTTGACTAAAATTTCTGCACCACTTTCTTTTAATAATGTTACAATTTCTTCTTTAGTTTTTTCAGCTTCATCAGAAATAACAAATGTTGAATCATCTTTATAGTCTTTCATATGTGGTGCTACACCATCAAGAACATTTCCCATTGATACAGTTACACCTATTTCTTTCATATCTGGGTAGAATATTGTTGTACAGTTTGGTTTTGCATAAATAGCTTCACTCACATCTTTTCCAACTTTTCTTTTATCAATATCAATAGCTGCAACTACTTCTATGTCTGATGGTTTATATCCATCTATAGTCCAGTGCATTAATCCATCAACATCTTCCGCAGTTTTATTTTCATAATAGTAAATTCCTTGAATTAATGAACTAGCACAATTTCCAAGTCCAACAATTGCTATTTTAATTTTGTCCATTCATTACACCTTTGTTTTTTATCATGACTAAATTTGATAAGTATTTTTTTTATTAAATATTCAATGTTTTATTCATAAAATATTTTTTTTTAAAAATTAGTACTACTTATAGTATCTTTCTTTTTCTATATTAAATTAATGTAGATTAAATTTTAAATTTCAATAATTTTCCAGTGAACTTGTTATTTTAGCACTTATGTCATCAGCATAATGCAGTGCTTTTGCTTCAGAAGTTTTTGGATCTACAGGAGATCCCCAACCTAATGAAGTTTCACCATGATGACTTAATATGAGATGAATTAAGTTTATTTTCAAATCATCAGGAGCATTTATGTCGTTTAATATGTTTTCCACAAGATTAGATCCAATAAATATATGATCTAACATACGACCTTCATAAGTTATATCAATATCCTCAGTTTTATAAGAATATGTTTTTATTTTTCCGATATCATGTAATATAGCACCAGTTATTAATAAATCATAATTTAAATCTTCATATATCCTAGTTAAAGTTTTACATATTTCTATAACTTCATTGGTATGAATAAGAAGGCCACCTTTATAATTATGATGATGTATCTTAGCTGCAGGTGCACTTAAAAAATCGCTACATATTTCATCATTATCAAATAATCTATGTAATGTTTTTTTTAAATAAGGATTTTTAATTTCTTTAATTGTATTAAAGAGGTAATCTACATGACTTTCAAAATTTTCAATAGTTCTTATAAAATCTTTATCTTCATATTCACGTGTTTTATGTAATTTATTTATGAGGATGTTATATTTTCCTGAATTCGATGGGAATTCTTGAATTTTACCTACAATATTCCATACATTGTTAATTTCTATTTCTGTATATAGTTTAGATGATTGGTTAGAAAACATTCTGCCTTTAATTTGTCCTGTTTTATCTTGTAGTGTTAATTCAAGATATGGTTTATTAGTTTTTGATCGTTTCATTTCTTTATCTTTCACAAGAAATGAACTTATAATTTCCCGATCTTCACGAAAATTCTTAATAAAATCTTGTTCTTTTTTCTTCAATTTAGTATCCTTCGATTAGTTTTTTACTTATATCTATTTAGGTTTTAGTAATTATTAAAATTTTATTTAATTTTAGAAATATTTTTTTTTCTCTAAGTAGTGTTAGCCAAAAAATAAATTTTTTCATGTAAAATTTTCTTTATTTTACAATTGAAGCCGAAATAGGTATTATTTAAAATCAATTTTTTGTGAATATCTTAAAAGTCAATGACTTAATATTTTATTATCCTTAGATTAGATGTATTGTTCAATTCAAAGAGTAGGTTCCATTTTTTTTATAAATATAATCATAAAACTAATAATTATTGGGAAAAATACTAAATATAATATTAGTAATAATTCTGGATTAATAATGGCTCCAATTGTGGTAGTGGCTGCAATTATTATGATAAATATTATTACTGGGATAAGTACAGCTATAAACATGTATAATAACATGATTGAGTTTAATTTTTTTGAATATTCTTCATATTTAATTTTCATATTTCTAGAATTTTCACGTGCTATAATATTTAATGTATTTGCTAAATTACCTCCATTATTTAATGTTCTGATGATTTGATATATTACTTTATCTAGAATTTCAATATTGGTTCTTTTGGATAAATTATTAAATGATTCAATATAATTAGTTCCATATTGTATTTCATTTAATGTGATTTTAAATTCATTTGATAATTCTCCGTAATTACTATTTGATAAATTTCTCATTGAATCAAATAATCCTATTCCTGCTTTTAATTCTATTGATAATTGTCTTAAAGCAAAGGGTAATTCTTTTATTATTAATTCACGTTTTTTATTTTCTTTTATTTTAGGTAATTGTTGTTTATATAAGAATATTAGTATGATAAATAGAATGATTTCTAAACTTAAAGTTGTATTAATAAATATAAGAATTATACTTATAATTATAATAATTAAATATATTTTCTTTTCTTTTTCAATGATAATTGCTTTATTTTTTAGTAATTCTTTATTTATATTGTCTTCTATTATTTGATTTCTTGTTTCTGTTCTTTTTATTCTTTTTTTATTTATTATTTGACTATATAATAAAATAGTTAAAGAACCAATTTTAATTAATATTTTCTGAATCATTTCTTGGATAGTAGTTATTAATATATTCTTGTATGTTCATTGTTTCTTCAATAAAATTCTCTAAATATTTTTTTCGTTTTTTAATTTCATTATTAATGTCATTATAGCTAATACCACTTAACGTTGCAATTTTTTCCAAAGCATTACAATGTATTGCATCATATGTAAGATTATCTTTATTGGGGTCATATTCAAATATTTTATTTAATTGTATTTTATCTGTTTCCATTCCTACAATTTCAGCAACTTCTGTTATTCGTCTGACAACACCTTTTTGAGGATGATATATTCTATTTTGCATAATAATAAAATCTATGGAATTAATCATAATATTTGGAACATTCATGGGTGGGTTAATTAGGCGAGTTATTGTTTCTTGTGCTGAATTTGAATGTAATGTTCCCATTCCAGAATGACCTGTATTTAATGCACTAAATAATGTTATTGCTTCTTTAGAACGAACTTCTCCTATTATAATTCGATCAGGACGTTGACGTAAGGAGTTTTTTAAAAGTAAATTCATAGTAATTTCACCCTTATTTTCTATATTTGGTGGTTTTGTTTCAGTACGGATTATGTGGTCATGGGGTATTTGTAATTCTAATGTATCTTCTATTGTGATTATTCGTTCATGGGGTGGTATGAATGAGGTTAGTGTGTTGAGTGTTGTTGTTTTTCCAGAGCCTGTACCTCCTGATATTAAAATATTTGATGGTTTAACATTTAATCCTTCTATAACAACCCATAGAAATGCTGCTAGTTCGGAGGTGATTGTATTCATATTTATTAGGTTAATTATATTATATGGATCTTTTCTAAATTTTCTAATAGTTAATGTAGGACCATCTGGTGTTAATGGAGGTATTGTTGCGTTTATTCTGCTATTGTCTTCTAATCGTGCATCAAGTAATGGTGTTTGTTTGTCAATTTTTCGTTGGATATTGTTTGCTATTTTTTCAATTATTTGGCGAATTTCTGGTTCTTTGAGTATGATGTCTGTTAGCATCATGCCTTTTGTTCTATGATAAACGTATATGGGCTTGTTTGGTCCAATTATCATAATTTCTTCTAGTGCATCATCTCTTAGTAAGTTGTCAATTTCTCCATGGCCTTTCAAGTCATTTAATAATTTATTTTTAATATTTTCATTTGTTGTATGGTCATTAATTATATTATATAATTCTGTTTTTTCTATAATTAAATTATTTTCTTGTATTTTTGATTTAATTAGTTTTTCTTTTATTTCGTTGTATAATTTGAATTCTTCATTATTTAATGAAGGTATTTTTTTTGAAGTATATGTTGGTAAATATTTTTTTTCTTTCATAATTTATTATTACAAATATATAATTTATTATTACCTTTTTATAAAATTATGTATTATATAAAAATTAAATATTAATTTATGAAATGTAATTGTGATACAAATTGTATTGATTCTAAAGATAATATATTACAGAATATTAATGATTATTATGCACCCTGTAAGGATTGTTTTACTAAAACATTAAAAAAATCAATACCTATTAAACGGCAGATAAAATTAAATGAATTTGATAATACTTCATATAAATGTGCTTCTTGTGGAAAAAGACATATTGATTTTGTAATGGCCAATATACTTAAATTTTTAATTTCAAATGATTTATTATCGTCTAATAGTTCTATAAGAAATGTAGGTACACCTTTAATAACGCCAGCATTACCTTTAGATGAATCACCTTTTTTATCAGAAAATTCATTAGTTTTAATAATAAATAATATTAATGAAAAAACAGCTAAAGAAATATATGTTAATGTTCCGGAAGTAAAAGCAGTTATTAAGGGGGATGTTAATAAAATTGTGGGTCAAGTTGATGAGAATAGTGAAATATATCACTATGAATTATTAGCTGGTTGTGATATACGATGTGATATTCAACCAACTGATTTTGGAAATATATGTATTTTCAAAAAACAATCAGAAATTCATATTGAATATCCTAAGGTTAAATCACAAAAAATTATAGATGTTGACAATGTGTTAGATAAATATGATAATCCTACTGTAATTGATGCTATGTGTGGTCCAGGAACACTTGGAATTTATGCTATTATGAAAAATGCTAAGAAAGTATTATTTAATGATATTTATTCATCTGCTATAGATACAACAAAAGTTAATCTTGATGTAAATCAAATTTCTTCAGATAAATATAGTATAACTAATAAATCTATTCAAGATTTAATAAAATGTATTGATAAAAAATATGATGTGGGTTTTATAGATGCATTTCCTGGAATGAAAACGGATGATTTGGAAAATTCTTTGAAAAAAGTATGCAATGAAGTAATTATAATTTAAATTAATCCTAAATATATTAAAATAGATGGTATTATTAATATACCCATCAAATTACTTTTACTTAAATCAAGGCTATTTGTAAGAATTCCTAAAGCAATACTTGTAATATAACAAAGTATAACGTACCATATACATCCATTAGTAAATATTGTGAATAATATAATTAAACAAGTTATACTAATAATTATAATAATATTTATTTTTTTATAATTTATTTGTTGGATATGTTTAATTAAATAATCTCCTATTTTAATAGAAATAATACAAGCTATTGAAACACTAATTAAACTAACAAAAATAAAAAATATGATATGATATATTGTGATATTCTGAATTAAAATATTAACATAAACACTTATTGCACTTCTAGGATTACTTATTAAATAAATAGCAAGTAATGAAAATAATGTATCAGATACATTAACACCACTATTAGTTACTAAAAAATCTTCAGAAGTTATATTTTTACTAAATGTTAAAATTTGGGCTAGTAATGTTCCTTGAGCTGGACCTAATCCTGGTAAAAGACCTAAAATACATCCTGATATACTTCCAGCGAATACTGATTTTTTAAATTTTGAATCAAGAACTATGCTTCTATTCTTATTTTGAGGAGGAATATTTGAATTATTATTTATACTGTAAATTAGATTACTTATACTAAATGCTCCTGATAACATACAAAGTAATCCTAAATTACTACCTAAATTACTGGTTAATATTACAATTCCAAGAATTCCTGAAATTAAAAAAATAACAACACTTGCTAAACAAGTTATCATAGTTCTATTTGTTTTATAAATTATAATCATCATAGCTATAATTAAAAAATAAGCAATATATTCTTTTAAATTATTATATACTAAGGGTAATATTATAAATAATATTGGCATAGTAACTATCAAAGAAATTATTGACCCATATCCACCAAAACTAATTAGACGTATAGCTTTTCTACCTTTACCATTAAGTAATAATTTATGTCCTGGTTGTATACTTAAAATAGTATCTTCATTTGGAACTCCGAGTAATAGTGAAGGAATAAATTCTAACATGGCATGAGTTAATGAAATTGCAACGAAAAATGTACAAAGAACTAATGCTGATGTATTTTTAAGTAATTTTGAGGATATTGAAAAAATAATAATACCTACTGTATTTACATGAAGTCCTGGTATAATTCCTGTAATTGTTCCGAAAATTATTCCTATAATTAATGCTAAAAATATTGTTATCATAATAATGAATTAATACTATTTATTAAATTAGTAATACTTATAATTTATGAAAAATAGAATGAAATTAAATTTTAAATTTTTATAAAAAAAAGTTGATATGTTATGTAAATATCAGTGATATTTACATTAATCTTCTAACATCAGTTACTTCTACGGATTGTACTTCATCAAGTGCAGCTATTGCTTCTTCTGCAGGTTCAGTTCCACCTTCACCATCATCAACTACAATAGTAACATTTAATGCAACTAATCCAAAACCTATTGGTTCTTCAGCAATGTTTTCAAATGCTTCGTCATCAACTGCATTTTCAATTGCTTGTTTTAATGCTTCTAAGTCTACTTCTGGACTTTCAGGCATTACTTTTAAAATTGCTGCTACATCAGACATTATATTTTTTCTCCTTAAATTTTTATTAATTTTGTTTAAAGAACTTAAGGTCCTTTAAATCCACATTCGCATGTATATTCATGTCCAAAAGTTCTACATTTAGGACATCTGTAAATCACTGCATCACATTCTGGGCAGTGGAATTTAACATATTCATCGATTGGTGAAATTTCTTGTTTACAAGAAGTACAAATCATTTTTTCTGCCATGTTATTTACCTCCTATATATGTATAAATATTATTCATTGTATAATCACTGTTTAAATGAGCTAGCACCCTATCAGGGTATTTGCCATTCATTATATAACAGTCTAAATGATAATCAATTAGTAATTTAGGTAGACATTTATCTACTGAAGTTTCTTCAAAAAGTAATAGTTTATTTGCACTTATTTTTTTAATAAGTTTTTTGTTATTTGAGAAAATGTTACCGCTATATATACCATCTACATTTGTTAATATTAATAGTTTAGCATTTATTCGATGTGCTATCCAACAGGCTATAGAATCACTAGTAATATTCCAACTATGTTCAAGAGGATCTTCTTTTTTTAAAAGGTCATATGTTAATAATAATGGTATTTTATTATTTTTATGAGCTTTAGAAATGTCCTCTATTTTTTCTATTAAAAGTATATCTTCATTTTTATCAGCAATAAGTTTTCCAAGAATATCCATGCACTCAATAGCTGTCCAATGATTAGTATCATTTGAAAATGAGTATTCTTGGTTAAATTCTCTTAATTTATTTGCTAAAGCACCACCACCATTTACAAGTACAATTTTTTCCCTTGATTTTTTCAATGTATCACAGAGATCCTTAATATATTTTGGAAATAAACTTCCACCAATTTTAATAACCGTTGTCATTTTATTAAAAACACATCCATTATAATAATTTTAAATGACCTGTTAATTTATCTATTTCATCATCAGGTCCAGGACCAATACCTAAACATGTTCTAGTTGATGGTTCTATTTGTGTATGTCCAGCATCAGTTATCAGACAACAAGTTAAATTAGTTTCTTTAACCAGTGTATGTAACTTAAGTAATTCTTCTTCGGAGGATATTTTTAAAACAACTTTTTTTTGTCCAGTAAATTCCCATTTTCTAATATTTTCCTTATCTGATTTTTTATAACAACCTAAACATGCATGACATGCTTGGGCAGCTATTTTTCCTTTACCCATCTTTAAATCGGTTCTCATAACTATAACTTGTTTCATAGAATACCTCTCTAGAATATCATATTTTTAGGTCGTAATCTATTACCTATACGTGATGTATCTACACTAAATACTTCCATACCTGGAACAATCACACGTACTGTTGGAATATTAATTTTTCGTGTTAAATCCACATAATATGCATCATTAATTCCTGATTTTTTTAATAAATCTAATGTTATTTCAATATCTTCTTTAAATGAATTTTTAGATTTATTAGGCATATTTTCAAGATTTATTTTATGCTCTGATTCTCTAAACCAATGTTTATTTAAACGTTTCATACGTTCATAACCTGTATCTCTAAGTAAATTAGCACGAGTAGTATCTTCACGAGTTCCATGAATTTGTGTTGCTCTACTTTGGGCTACTTCTGTAATCGCACGAATGACTGCAATATTTGGATCAAGATGGGTTCCAATACCTAATGTTAATAAAGCAGGATCTTTTAGAGATAAATCTTCTGAAACAGCACCTATTGTAGGAATATCATTATCACTTGTTAAATCAATTAATTTAATAAAAACATTAGCTTCTCTGAATTTTTCTAATAATTCTACAATATATTGATTAGAAGTATTTTCACAAGTAATTTCAGGTTTATTTTCTTTAAATGCTTCAAATAAACTCCATGCATCTCTTTCAACAACTTCCATAAGTCCATGAAATATGGCTTCTTCTATTGAATTACCTGAAGCTAATCCATTTGTGTTAGATAAGCAAATGTGATGGATATTTTCAGTAGTATATGGGTGGTATACTACATTAGATGGGATGTATAGTTTACTTCCATTTTTTATAGAATATCCTTCAACCCATTCAAGTTCTTCATCATGGTATGTATCACGAGGTAATATTAATGTTTCAGGATTAAGACAATCACTTGAATTATATTTTTGGATAATAGTGTTTTCATTACCTTGTATTTCTGCAGAATAACGTTCTACTGCTTCCATTATTGATGAAACTTTTGCATGTATTTCAGTAGGGCCTTTTCCAGCATAAATACTAACTGCACCTTCTTGTGCAAGAGGTCTAACTGATGTAAATACAGGGATTTTAATTCTATCTAAATGGGTTATATTGGATGTTCTAGTTAAACCAATATCTTTTGTTATTTTAGAAATATTTTCCAAAGTTCTTTCTGGATTTATTGTTCGGTGTGTTGATTTTTTATATTTAACAGGTGATTCGTTTAGCATGTTAATCAGATTAAATAATTTATTTTTTTATAATTCTTTTTATTATATAATAAGTTTTGTTAATATTATTTTTTATTTTTTTATATAATTTGGATGGGTGATAATTCTTAAAATAAAGTTCATAATTAAACAATACATCTATATTTAGGATAATCCTATTAGTTTATAAAATTTTACATAGTGTATAGATAAACTACTATTAAAAAAAATAGTGATAATGTATCAGCATTATATTTTATTAAAAAAGTGTAAAGGGGGATTTTAGTTTTAGAAGAATGTTATTGTACGTGATATGAATGTTAGTATTCCTGAAATAATAATTGTTGTAAGCCATAAAGGTATATTCCATTTCATTACTTTTGAACCATCAAGTGTAGGTATTGGTAATAAATTGAATAATGCAAGGAAACTATTTATGTGGAATCCTATTGAACAAGTTAATGCTAAATATATCATTAACATATTATTTAAAGTAACATATGGTTGAATAATAAGACCTATTCCTAAAAATAGTACTGCTAATATAATATTGATTAGAGGTCCTGCAACAGAGATAATACCATTTTCTCTATCACTAATAAATCCTGTGTAAGGTCCAATATAAACAGCACCGGGTGCTAAAAAGATAAATCCCATAAATGCAGTTATCACAGCAAGTATTAATCCATAATTCCATTTTCTAAATTCTGCAAAAAAACCATAGTGTTGTGCTGTAATCTTATGTCCTAATTCATGTAATATAAAACTTAATCCAACAGTAACTAAAGTTATAGGAATTAGTATAATAAACATATCCCACGTACCATTACTATAGATATATGCAAATAGTAAAGTTATGACTATGATTGATATTATTAAATCTTTAATTTCTATTTTTGAAAATGTTACCATATTATCAACTACTTTTCTTTTTAAGTATAACTATATTATTTTTACTATTATATAATAATTTTTTAATAATTGTTTTTTTATATTATAAACTATAGTTAGAAAAAAATTCAGTTTATTAAATTATTATATTAAACCGAGGAGATACTTTGAAAAATGAAGAAATATTAAATCAATTAAAAGAAGAAAATATTGATTCTATGTTCGTATACAAACCAGAAAATATTAAATATATCTCTGATTTTTATCCATCTAGCTTTGCATATCTTATCATTGGTGAAGAACCTGTATTATATGTTAATAGTATAGATAAAATTGATGCAGAAGAACAATCAACTATAGAAACAAGAGATATTCGAAAATTAGGGGAATTAAAAGATCTATTAAATGGAACTATTGCTGTAGAAAGTTCTCTTGATTTTGAATTCTTAAAATTTTTAACAGATGACACCAATTTACTTAAATTGTCTACAGTACTTGAAGACCAAAGAAAAACTAAAACAAAAGAAGAAATAACTAAAATAAGAAATTCTATTGGGATTGCATCAAATGCAATTAAGGAAATTGATTTCACAAGTACTGAAAAATATGCTGCAGCATCATTGGAATTTGATATGACTATTAATGGATCAATCAAACCTGCATTTGATACAATAGTTGCTTCAGGTAATCGTTCAAGCTCACCTCACTCTGAAACATCAATGAATCGTGTGGAAACACCTATTGTTGTTGATTGGGGTGCAAAATATGATCATTATTGTTCTGATATAACAAGAACATTCGTAGATTCTGAAAGACAAGAAGAAATTTGGAATATTGTGCTTGAAGCACAAAAAGCAGCAATAAATACTATTTCACCAGGTGTTAAATTAGCTGATGTTGATAAAGCAGCAAGAGATGTTATAACTGAATATGGTTATGGTGAATATTTTATACATAGTACAGGTCATGGTTTTGGTTTGGATATTCATGAAAATCCCAATTTATCTTTTAATGCTGAGGGGGTTTTAGAAGAAAACATGATTGTTACAGCAGAACCAGGTATTTATATTCCAGGGGAATTTGGTGTACGTATTGAAGATGATGTTCTTGTTAAAAAGAATAATGAGGTATTAACTAAAAATTTGGATAAAAAATTAGAATTTAATTTATAATTTCTCGTTTTCTTTTTTTTTAAAATTTGAGTGTTCTCCAAAAATAAGTTTATTTATGTAAAATTCTCTTTATTTTACAATTGAAATAATACTTATATTTATCAAAAGTTAATTTTTGAATTTTGGTAGATATCTATTTTATATATTAGTTTAAGTAATACATTTAATTATAAAAAGTATTACTATGGAAAATAAAATAATGGATATGATAAGTAATTTTGTAAAAATAAGTATATCTGAAGATAAATTAAACATAATACAAAATAATCTGATAACTATTGGATTTTATGTTGAAATTGAATCTTTGATTTCATGGGTGATTTTGTTTAGTTTTGTTATTTTTTTATTAAGTTTAATTGTTATATTTATTTTTGGATATTCAGTTCTGATTTTAATTTTATCATTACTACCTTCAATTTTAAGTTTAATTTATTTTTTATATAAATTTGAACAACGAAATGATAAATTGGATGAGGAGTTACCTGATTTTTTACGTCAACTATCTTCCTTATTAAAAGTAGGATTAGGTCTTGAATCAGCATTAAATGAATTATCTGAACATAATACTAATACTCCTTTAAATAATGAAATTAGGCGAATAATGTTAGAAATACAATTTGGGAAATCATTTGATAAAGCATTGTTGGATTGTGGTGATAGGAATAATGTGGATAATTTAAAACATGTTATTCAAATAATAATTTATAGTAAAAAATCTGGAGGAAATTTAGCTGATATATTAGAAGATATAGCTGATGATTTAAGTGAAATAATTTTGTTAAAAAAAGAACGAAGAGCAAATGTTATGATGTCTGTCATGTTTCTAATAATATCTTCAGTTGTTGCTACACCATTTGCTTTAGGTATGATTAGATTATATTCTGATTTCATAGGATATTTGGGAAGAACTAATTCATTAATATCAGTAATACCTATTGCTAGTTGTGGTTATATAGTCATACATTCTATTTTAGTAAGTGTTTTACTGGGAATTATATTGTATTCTAATATTAAGAGAGGAATAAGATATATTTTTGTTATAATGCCTGCTTCATTAATTGTATATTATTTATCACAGTTAATTTTTAAAAGTGTTCTTGGATTAAGTGGTTTATCATGAATATATTTAATGATAATTCTGGTCAAATTTCTGCTGAATTAATTTTATTGCTTGCAGGTGTATTTATTATCGTATTATTATTTGTGAATATATATCAACAATACCTAGTTTCATTGGATGTTGAAATTAAAAATAATGAATTAAATAACTTACTAGATAAAATTGATGATATAAATAATCATATAAAATAAATAAAAAAAGGTGGGATAATTAGTTAGTCTTGGATGTATTGATCTACAAGATTTCTTGTTTCATTTAAAGCAGTTACATCTATATGTTGAGGTAGACTTCCTAGTTCTCCTTCAACATCTTTTAATATGCCTTCTCCAGCACCTAAGAACATACCTTCACTACTGGTTCCCATAAATGCACTTGGTGGTAGTAATGCCACGGCTATTCGATCATTATCTTTAACACTCAAATCATTTGTCACAACAGTAATTGCTCTTTTACCTAGATTTACATTACAAATCATAAGTGTATCTGTTTGAGGGTGTTTACTTACACTAACTAATTCTCCTACTTGTATATCTACACCAATTACTGGATCATCTATTTCTCCAAGCATTAATCTATTAGGTAATCCACGTATAGTGTTAAAAAAGAATTTCATTTTAGATAAAGGTAGTTCTAGTTTTTCACGTTCGTCTCTATTTAGTTCAGATAAAAATTTCTTAGAATAATCTTCACCACCTAGATTTTCTATTATTTCATCCACTGCTTTCAATAAATTATCCATTTGGGGAGTTTTTGTAATTTCTTCAGGTGAAATATATGAATAGTATAATGTTTGAATGTCTGGATTCATATTTTTAGCTAGAAGTCGAACTTGTTTTTTATTCCATGATCCTCTTAAGTTAGATCCTTCAACTACTCTAATAAATTGTTCTATTGCTTTTTCAGCTACTTTTAATCTATAATCTTTACTTGTATCCCACATTTTATCTCTCAATTAAATTATTTATTGTTAATCTTATGTATATAATTTATTTTTTTTAATTTATATTGTTTTTAATTTTTTTAAATAGTTATATGTTTAATTAAATGTTAATCATAATTATTTATTGTGGTTGGAAGTTATTTTTATATAATATGTTAAACATATATTTAATAGATTAGAAATTATTATTTGATAAATTTCAAAAAAGGGATATTAAACCAATATAATTAATATTAAATCGTATCTCAAATTCAACATTGAAATAAATACATTTGGTGAAAATATGGTAAACTTATCTACATTTTATAACTTAAATATTTACAACACAGAAGGAAAATACATAGGTAAAGTAAGCGAAGTAGTATTAAATATTAAAAAAGGAAGAATTTCTTTTTTCAAAACAAAAGCATTAACAGAAGACAATAGGAATGTTGGTTTAAGAGATGTTTTAAGAAATTCAATGAGACTTGTACCTGAAGAAGAAGAAATGAATCAAGTTAGAACTGAAGGAATAATTGATATACCTTATGAAATGGTTGTAGCTGTGGGTGATATTATTATTATCGATCATAATAAATTAGCACAGTATCAATCAGCACAACAACAAGCAAGTAAAGTTAACTCACAAAAAATATCACAACCTAAAAAAACTATGCCTAAAGCTAATTAAGAGGTATTTTAATGAAAATAGGGATAATGGGCTGTGGATCAATTGCAAATACATTGATAAATTTTCAATTAAATGGAAAATTAAATGTTAAATTAGCATATTTTTATGATTTAAATAAAGATAATGCAATAAAATTATCAAAAAAAGTTAATGGTAATGTAGTTAACACAATCGATGAATTAATTGAGAAATCTGATTTAATTCTAGAATCTGCAGCTCAAGGTGCTGTTCGTAATTCAATGCCTCAAATATTAGAAAGTGGGACTGATGTAATTATAATGAGTGTAGGTGCATTATTAGATTCTGAATTTAAAAATAAATTAGAATCAATAGCTGAAAAGAATAATGCAAGAATATATTTACCTACTGGAGCAATCACAGGTATTGATACAGTAAATGCAGCTACTATGGATAAAGTTGAATCAGTTTCTTTAATTACACGTAAACCACCTTTATCATTAGGTGTTGAATTAGATGATTCTGAAGAAAAAATATTATTCGAAGGAAAAGCATCTGAAGCAGTTAATAAATTTCCTAAAAATATTAATGTATCCTCAACATTAAGTTTAGCATCTGGAATTGATGCTGATGTTAAAATAATAGCGGATGCATCTGTAAAAAATAATACACATGAAATTCATCTTAAAGGTTCTTTTGGAGAATTAGTAACAATTACTTCTAATGTAAGTAGTCCTGATAATCCTAAAACAAGTATGTTAGCTGCTTTTTCAGCAGCAAGTTTATTGAATAAATTATCTAAAACAATCCAAATTGGATCATAATATTTTTAATCAAATGTTAAGATTTTTTATCTTACTTCTTTTTTTTATTTAATACTTTTTTTTTAAATTTTTTACATGGTGATTTTATTGAAAAAATATGAACAATTTTCACAATTAAAAATAATAAATGATTTACCAATTATCCTACGTATTGATGGACGTTCCTTTTCAAAATATACAAAACAATTAAAGTTAAAAAAACCATTTGACATAAGATTAATGGATATATTTATAAATGTATCTAAAGATTTAGCTAATGAATTTAATACAAAATATATCTACACATTTTCTGATGAGATAAATATTTTATTGGATGAAATTCCATTTAATGGTCGTGTTGAAAAAATTGATTCAGTAATTTGTTCATATATAACCGCATCTTTTATGAAACATTTGTTTTTAAATAATGATAAATTTGATATAGATGTAACTACATTAAAACCAGTTTCTTTTGATTCAAGAATAATTATAACTGCAAATCATCAAAAAGACTATTTTAAATGGCGTCAAGATGAAGCATGGCGTAATTGTTTAAATTCATATGCTCAAGCTACTTTAAATAAAAGTAATTCTAGTAATGAGACCGCTAATATATTATATAAACTAAATAAATCAGAAATTCATGAATTATTATTTGAACATGATATTAATATAGCACACGTACCCACATGGCAAAAAAGAGGTGTGGCTATATATAAGATAAAAAAAGAAATTGAAGGATATAATCCAAAATTAAACAAAAAGACTATATCTACAAGAAATAAAATATATGTAGATAAGGAAGTAACATTAATCAAATAATTTAACTAGCTTATTGGAGGAAAAATATGAGTATTAATAACAGACTCACTAAACTTTTAGGTAATGATAAAGAAATAAAAGAAGTACAAGTGGATCAAAAAGTCATCGATGAAATAATAAAAATAGCAATGAATGCTGATCCCAAGGAATATGTTGCTTTATTATCGGGTAGTATAAATAAAACTATTTTAAAAGTCACAGGTTTAATATTTTTACCTTTTGAAGCTTCAGATACAAGTGCAGTTATGCAAGTTTTCATGATGCCAATGACAACAAATGCTGTTGGATCAGTACATAGTCATCCAGGACCAAGTGCTCAACCATCAAATGCTGATTTAACATTCTTTAGTAAAAATGGATATTTTCACATGATTATATGTAGACCATATACTGTAAACACTATATGTGCTTATGATGCATATGGAAATAGTTTGCCTTTCACAATCACTGATTTAGGTGATGAAGTTGAAATTAAACAATGGGATGAAATAGATATTGACAAGGAATTATTTGATGAAGATTTATTAAATGAACTATATGAATTAGAAGAAGAGGAATCAAAAAATATGACTAATGAAAATAATTTTGAAAATAGAACTATCACGTCAACAGATTCTATAAATAATAATGAATCAAAACAACCTGCAATGATTAATCTAGAATTTGAAGTGAATGGACAAATAATTAATCGACAGTTACCGTTACCACCAGAATATGAACCTGGTGATGATGTGGAGGTGGATGTTCGTACAGATAAAACACCTGGAGATTCTATTGATGAAATTGTGTTAAATGTTAAAAAATCTAAGAAAAACTTAGAAAAACAGTTAAACGAAGTTAACTCAATAACTACAAAATCATCTCAAGAAATTGATGATGAAATTAAAAAAATGGAATCTGAAATAGAAGAACTAAAAAAAGAGAATGAGCGTTTAAAAAATAGTTAATTTTTTTTCTTATTAATATTTTTTTTTAAAAAAATGAAATGGGATGGGAAATTAATTTATAATTTCACTGATTTCACAAAATCAATATATTCTGTTTCTTCAAGTTTTGAAACTACTTCTTCAGTTATTTCTTGATCTACTTTAATAACCATTACAGCTTCGCCACCTTCTGATTTTCTACCAACTTTCATTTCAGCAATATTTATTTTATAATCTCCTAATACATTGCCAATTTTTCCAATGGTGCCTGGTAAGTCAGTGTATTTTACAATACCCATTAAACCTTCAAATGTTAAATTAATATCATAATCATCAATGGATATTATTTTAAGTTCATTGTTTTCAACAGTTCCTTCAATAGTCATTTCTTTGTCATCATATTTTACAGAAATTTTTATAGTAGCATCATATTTTCCACTATCTTCTGTTTCACCTTCTGTTACTTTAACACCTCTTTGTTTTGCAACAGATTTAGCATTTACTGAGTTTACTGGTTCTGTTAATATAGGATTTAAGAATTCTTTTAATAATTCACGGGTTAATGGTTCTTTAGCTCTACCTGAAATTTCACCACTATATACTATGTTTAATTCAGATATGTTTGCAGTGGTTGTTTGTACTAATATTTGACCTAGTTTTTCTGTTAATTTAAAGTATGGTTTTAGTTTTTGAAATGTTTCAGAATCTACTATGGGCATGTTCAATACGTTACTTGGTGTTTCGCCATTTATTACTTCTTTCACTTGTTTTGCAACAATTATGGCAGCATCACGTTGTGCTTCTTTTGTAGATGCAGCAATGTGGGGTGTTAAAACTACATTGTCTAGTGTTTGTAGTGGACTTTCTTTTAAAGGTTCATTTTCATACACGTCAAGTCCTGCTTTTAGTTCTGGTCTTTCTTTTAATACTTCATAAAGATCATCTTCATTTATAATTCCTCCTCTAGCACAGTTGAGGATTATTGCATGATCTTTCATTTTGTATAATTGGTCTTTAGAAATTAATCCTTTAGTTTCAGGTGTTAAAGGAACGTGGATTGTCATCACATCAGAAACTTCTATGAGTTTTTCAAATTCTACTATTTCTACACCTAAGTTTTTAGCTACTTCATCAGATATATATGGGTCGTACACTACTACATCCATTTCGAAAGCTTTTGCTCTTTTTACAACTTCACTTCCGATTCTTCCCATACCAATAACACCGAGAATTTTATTTTTTAATTCCATTCCCATGAATTTACTTTTTTCCCATTTTCCTGATTTAACAGATGCATCTGCTATTGCTATTTTTCTACTTAATGATAACATTAAACCCATAGCATGTTCAGCTACTGTTATTGATGTGGATTGTGGTGCATTCACTACTAAAATTCCATTATCTGTTGCAGCTTGTACATCTATATTATCTACACCTACACCTGCTCTTGCAATAATTTTTAGGTTTTTAGCATTTTCTATAACTTCTTTGGTTACTTTGGTTCTACTTCTAACAATTATTCCTTCGTATTGGTCAATTGTTTCTAATAATTCTTCAGGTGTTATTGTAGGATTATTTACAATTTCGGCAGATCCTTCTAAAACTTCTACACCTTTTTCATTAATTTTATCAGCTACTAATACTTTTGACATGTTTTGTCTCCTTTCTATATTAATTATCTTGATTTGTTGGATTTATTGTTTCCATCATAAAATTTAAGAAAATAAAGTAATTTAAACCTCTGATTATTTTATTTGTTTTAAAAAATATGGGTTTAATATTCAATTATTAGATATGTTTTTTTTATTATAAATATAATTATGTTAAGTGGATTTTTCTATAGGATTTATTAATTAATATAGTAGTATATAGAAAAATATTATTAAAAAAAATGAGGTTTGTAGAATGACATTTAGTGAAGTAATATTGGGTAGTTCTCCTTTTCTTTTTGCACCCCAATTTGGACATAGAACAAGATTATATGAATTAGATTTTCAGAATCAACCTGAAAATATTGCTGAAATATTAGATAAAGTATATGAAATGGGGGTTCATGAAATTTTATTAAAACAATCTAATGATTTAGTAAAAGCATTAGATATTTCTGAATCAAATGGTAATGAATGGAATGTTATTGGAATGACTGATAGAACTAATTTTGATGATGATCTTGAGTTATTTAGTAAATATAATACATCTACAGTTATATTGGATGGTATATTTGTGGATGAATCTATTAAAGAAGATAATTATACTATTATTTCTAATTTGCTTAATGAAATACGAAATAATGGTTATGTTCCTGGAATTGAAACAAGAACTCCTTTTAATAATTTGCCTTTAATTTCTAATTCTGATATAATTGATGATTTTGATGTTTTATTATTTCCATTAAATTTTTATGGTTATATGATGGATTGTAATTTCTTAAATAATGAGAATAAGGATAAAATAAATATTTTGCTTAAAAATATGGATAAGAAAATTATTGCTAATAGAACTTTAGCTACAGGTATTCTTAAACCAAGAGAGGCTTATGATTTTATAAAAGATATTGATTATTTAGATGCTGTTTGTGTAGGACTTGCTAAAGTAAGTGAAGCTGAAGAAACATTAGGTATAATTAATGAAGTTAAATCATGAATGTTCAGCTTCTTTTTTTCTTTCTTTTATTAATTTTAATAGGTCTTCAATTTTATTCATATCTTTAAGTTCCCATGTATATATAACGGGTGTTTTATTAATAAAATCTTTTTCTTGTTTATGTTCTAATACAAACAAAGCATCATTTTCTGTGATGGAGGAAATATCTTCTGTTTGATGTGCAATTTGTTTTAATTTGTTTTCATTTCTATTACGTTCCATATTAGTAATGAGAATATTATTATTTTTGGCTTGTTTATTAATTTCTTTGGTAAGTTTTTCTATTTCATCTAGTTTACTTTCTAATTTTTGTCTAAGTTTGGTTAATTCTTTGCTAGCATGTTGTTGTTCGGATATGGCATCAAAAGGTGTTTTATTTGATGTTTTCACATCATATCCTAGTTTTATTAATTCTATTGGTTCTTGTATTCTTTTATCTAAAGAATTAATATTATCTGATTCTAGTAAGTTAATTGAAAGAGTTATGGGACTGTTTAAAACTTCTTCTAATTTAAGTGCGGTTTCAGGATATGTTTGTGAATTACCTTGTTCATATCTATATATTGTTTCTCGAGATACATGACTAATATCTGCAAGTTCTTTAAGTGATAAATTTTTCTTCTCACGTAACTCTTTCAATAATTTTCCATTAATCTTAACATAATATCCACCACGTTTAGCAAATAATTCTGGATGAATATTATTTACTATAATATTACATAATGTTTGAGGTGAAATTGCCGGAATTTCATATCTTTCATATACAATATCTTCTTCAAGATAATTATGTTTTGATTTAAATCCAATAATCATAGGACTTGCTAGAAAGGTTCCTGCTACTTTAGATAATTCCTCTGCTTGTGCTGCTGTTAAACTATCAATATTAACTAGAATTTTTAGTATGATTAGAATATCATCTTTCCTAGCTAATATATCAAAACAACTTCTATCATATATATCTGATGTTTGAAAACCATATGTTGTAAGTAATGTATTTACATCATTTAATATATTTTCACGATTAATTTGGAAATTATCTATTTTCATAATATATAATATATATTTTTTCTTATAAAAATTATAATAGAGAAAAATACATTTTTTTATTATGGAGAAAATACTTTGAATTCAGAAAAATCAATAAAATTACATGTAGGTATTGATGATACAGATTCTGCAGAAGGAATGTGTACTACATATTTAACCTGTATTATACTTAGAAAACTAGAAGAACTAGGAATTAAACCTTTAGATTATCCTAGGTTAATAAGATTAAATCCTTTCGCACGTTATAAGACAAGAGGTAATGGAGCATTATCTTTTGTTGTTAATTTAACTTCAGAAGAAGTAGAATTAGTGGAAAATATAGTTTTAGAATATGTTGAAAAATATGCTATGTTTGATGGAATTAACACAAATCCTGGTGTAATATTCTATGAAGGTGAAGTGACTGAGGAAATGAGACAGTATGCAAAATCCGCAATATATTCTATATATACTATAGAGTATGCTGAAGAATTTGCTAAAAAAATAGGTGCAAAATATCATAAATTCAAGAAAGGTAGAGGTATTATTGGAGCAATAGCTGCAATAAGTATTGAATTAACTGATCAAACATTTGAATGTCTAGCATATAGAATACCTGAAAATTATGGGACAAAAAGACAATTGGATGATGAAAGTATTTTTTATATGAATGAACAAACATATCCTGAAACATTTGATAATATAGATATTGAAGAAAACTATGCAGCAATAGAACCACATACACCATGTCCTGTATTATATGGTATAAGAGGAAATACTCCTGAAATAGTAGAAAAAGCACATAATTTGGTAAAATCATATGAAGAAATTCAAGATTACTGTATTTTTAAAACAAATCAACATACTGATATGCATATTCAATATAATGTTAAAATAAAAGATATGGTAAATACAGGTTGTTATTCATTTGATTGTCAAGTTATACAAGCACCATATGATATTGAAGGAGGACATGTCTTTTTTAAAGTAAGTGATGGGACAGATGTACTGGAATGTGCTGCATTTGAACCAACTAAATCATTTAGGGATATTGTCCGAAAACTTTGTGTAGGTGATAAATTAACAATATATGGTGGATTAAATGATAATCATACATTAAATATCGAAAAATTTAAGATAAACGAGATAGAACCACAATATACTTATAAAAATCCTCTATGTGAATGTGGAAAACGTATGAAATCAGCAGGTAAGAATAAGGGATTTAAGTGTCCAAAATGTAGTAAAAGATTAAGGGATGCTGATAAAATTAAAGAACCTATTTCACGAGACATTGAGTGTGGGTTTTATGAAGTACCAACAGAAGCTAGACGTCATTTAGCAAAACCAATAATAAGAATAACTACAGGTGCAGATAAAATATTATCTAAAAAATATTAATATGCACCATCACTCTTTTTCATTTTCAAAATTACTTTACACATTATCATAAAAAAATTTTTCAAGAGGATTAATGTTTTAGATATGATTATACTAAATAATTATAAAATTATATAACTAATAACATCAAATATATATTCTTATAAGATATATTTTTATGAACTGATTAGAATTTTTCATAGGTATATTTCAACAAATCTATGTTAAATTTTAAGTTCTCATGTCTATATTGAGGTGATACTTGGTTAATTAAAAATTTTAAACTAAATTTATTAATACAATCTTTATACTCATGTATTTGATAAAATAAAATTTTTAAAATCAAATTCAATTTATTTTAAGAGTATAATAATATAGAAAAAACAGGTCATATAAAGGGTGATTTACGAATGGCAAATATTTCTGAAGCTATCGGTTCTATCAGACAAGCCGAGTCTGAAGCAGATAGTATGATAGAAGAAGCAAATAAAAAATCAACTGAAATGATCCAAGAAGCTCGTGTAAAAGTAGATTCTAGTATTGAAGCAGCAAAAGATGAAGCTCAAGATGAAGCTAAACATATTTTACTAGCTAAAGAAGAAGAAGCAGGTAAAGAAGCTGTAATCATTACAAATCAATCTGAATCTGACATTAAAGCATCCTTAAGAGGATCCGAAAATAATGTGGATGACGCAGCTGAAATAATAATTGAAACTGTATTATAGGGGTAATACTATGTTTAGGTCAGCAAGAATGCAAAAATTAAGCATAGTAACTTTGAATCAATACACTAAACCAGTAATAGATATTCTTCACGAAAGAGGAGTCATTCAAATTGATGATTTATCTGAAGACATCCAAAATAAAGAGGAATATTCCGGATTAGATGTATCTAAACAAGACCTAGTTGCTAGCAGAATAGCATCATTATCAATGAAATGTAATAGTATCCTTGATACATTAAAATCTGCAGAGCAATCAAAAAGTATGGTTGATGTTATTAAAGGATTTATCAGCCCTAAAGAAATCATTGCTAAAGACGTGGAAGATATCTCTTCTGAAGAATTAGCAGATAAGGCTGAAGAAATTATCAGTAAAGTTGATGCAGTTCTCAGTCCAATTGAGTCACGTATGAATGAAATTGGAACTGAAGAAACAAAATATAAAGACTCTTTAAATGTTGCAACTCAATTAAGTAGTTTCGATATAGACTTTGCATATTTACAAGATACAAAATACACAAAAGTTATATCTGGTAGAATACCTGCAGAACATTTATCTGAAGCTAAATCAAAAATTGAAGAAGTAACTGAAAGAGTTGAGATATTTGAAGGTTCATCAAATTCAGACTCTGATGTAGTATACACACCAATAATTATTGTATCTGCAACTGAATTTGAAGAAGAAATATCTGGTGTACTTAGACGTTTAGAATTTGAAAAATTAGATGTCACTGGTTTAAGTGGTAAATCTGATGAAATAATCGAAGCATCTAAAAGTAAACTAGATGAATACAAAAATGAAAGAAAACAATGTTTAAAAGATATCAGAGAAGTTAGTCAACGTTCTAAAGAACATTTACTAGTAATAAATGAACAATTAGAAGTTGAAAAAGAACGAACTGAAATCTATTCACACTTTGGTGAAACTAGCACTACTAAAATGTTTAAAGCTTGGGTAGTCAAAGATGATGTTGAAGAAACTTTATCATTAATTGATGAAATCACTGATGGTCACAGTATCATTGAAGTAGAAGATCCTACTGAAGAAGAAATCGATGAAAATAAAGTTCCAGTAAAACAACAAAACCCTGGTTTTGCAAAACCTTACGAATTATTAGTAAATATGTATGCTACACCAAACTATAAAGACATAGATCCTACAATCATTATGGCTATATGTTTCCCATTTTTCTTCGGTTACTGTTTAACCGATGCTTTCTATGGAATAATCCTAGCTATTGTAGGAGGAATATTATATACAGGTATGGGTAAATCAAGTAAAACTTTCAAATCATTTGGAGTAATTCTCGTACAAATGGGTTTATGGACAGTATTACTGGGTCTGTTAACTGGAGGTTTCATGGGAGACTTTATACCTAGGTTTATAATGGGTGACTCAAGTGCAGCATTACCTACAGTAATTCCTGATATTAATGCATTCGCACATCCAGAAAATATTTTAATCTTAGCACTTGCTATAGGTTTAATACACCTTAATATCGCATTTATCTTTGGTATTATTGATAATCTTAAAAGAAGTAATTACAAAGAAATGTGTGGTGGACAATTATGTTGGATTATAATTGAATTATCAATTTTAGTTTACTTAATTGCAGGATTAATACCATTCCTAGTAGTATTAGTAATTGGTTTATTAGTATTATTATACGGTGCAGGTCCAATGGGTGTAATGGATGTATTTGGATTTATTGGTGATGTATTATCATACTCCAGATTATTAGCATTATGTCTATCTACTGGTGGTATTGGTATGACTGCTAACTTATTATGTGAATTATTATCTGGAATGATTCCATATGTTGGTATCATTATAGGTATATTAGTATTCTTAGCAGTACACTTATTTAACATTGCATTCCAATCAATGGGTGCAGCTATACACTCTTTACGTTTACACTTTGTAGAGTTCTTCGGTAACTTCTATGAAGGAAGTAGTGAACTTTTCGAGCCATTCAAGGCAGAAAGAACTTATACTAAAATAAAAAAATAATCATATTTTAGTTATATTTATTTAAAAAAAAATTATTCAAAAAAAATTAAATTTCATTAAATTGGAGGAAAATAACATGGCAGCAGAATTAGCATTAGGTTCAGCCCTAGCTGCAATTGGTGCAGGAGTAGCAGTAGGATTTGCAGCATTAGGTTCAGGTATCGGTCAAGGTATCGCATCTTCCTCAGCAGTAGGTGCAGTAGCAGAAGATTCCAGTATGTTTGCACAAGGTTTAGTATTTACAGCTATTCCTGAAACTCAGGCTATCTACGGTTTCCTTATCGCTATCTTATTATTAGTATTCTCAGGAATTATGGGAGGATCTCCATTAGGAGTAACATCAGGTTTAGTAGCAATTGGTGCAGGAGCATCCGTTGGTTTCGGTGGTCTTGGTTCAGGTATGGGTCAAGGTATTGCATCTTCCGCAGCAGTAGGTGCTGTAGTAGAAGAACCAAGTATGTTTGCACAAGGTTTAGTATTTACAGCTATTCCTGAAACTCAGGCTATCTACGGTTTCCTTATCGCTATCTTATTATTAGTATTCGGTGGAATACTCGGAGCATAGATTTAAAATATAAAGGCATTCTAGCCTTTTAAAAATTTTTGGAGGAACATAGATGAGCGTTGGAGCAGATAAAATAATATCAAATATAAAAGCAGATGCTCAAGCAAAATCTGATGAAATAATCTCCAAAGCAACATCTCAAAGTGAAAAAATAATTGCAGATGGAGAAATTCAAGCTCAAAACGAAAAAGAAGAAATTCTTACTTCCGCTAAAAAACAAGCTGAAATGAAATACCAACAAATTATTTCAGAAGCAAAAGTAAGCTCAAGAAGAAAAGAATTAGAAGCTCGTGAAGAGTTAATTGAAAAAGCTTTTAGAGTAGCATCAGAAAAAATCGAAAAACTAGCATCTGAAAATTCCGCAAATTATGTGGAATCTTTAAAAACAATGATTAAAGATGCTTCTATACAAGTAGGCGGAAATCAACTTGAAATACTCGTAAGAGCAGATGATGTTGATAACGTAAAAGCTATGATTGATGAAGTATCTGAATATGTTACAAAAGAAACTGGTAAAGAAACTTCTTTCATCATAGGAGAACCAATAGATGTTATTGGTGGAGCAGTTGTAAAAACTGTTGATGGTGAAGTAGAAGTAAAAAATACCATAGAAGCACGTATGCTTCGATATAGAAAACATCTAAGATCAGAGGTTGCTAAAAAACTATTTAGTTAGACGGAGGAGAATTAAATGGAAGAAAGCATTACAGGATTAATAACATCTTTCGGATTCTCTCCTGAGTCATTCATTGCATTATTAGTTGTGGTACTTGCTGTAATTGGAGCAATAATTGTAGTAATAACTTTCAGACCTTTAATGGAATATTACCCATATACTTATCCTAATGCTAGGGTAAGAGCAAAAATAGGTAAAATATTTAATGAAAAACAAATCACAGAATTAGCTGAATCCGAAACTCTTGATGAAGTAAAAAACTACTTAAGAGGACACAAAGATTATGCAAAATTTGTTGACAAATACCCAATTGAACAAGCTTTAGATGCAAATTTAGCTGAAACATATGATTTATTAGCAAGAATTGCTCCTAAAGATTTAAAACCAACATTTGATTTAATGTTAGATCAATGGGATATTAAAAACATTAAAAGTGTGTTAATTGCTAAAGAAGCAAAATTAAACGATGAAGAAACTCGTGAATTATTAGTACCTTATGGTGTATTAAAAAACCAGCAAGATAAATTACTTGAAGCAAACACTGTTCAAGATTTAATTGTAGCTCTTGAAGGAACACCATACTCAAGAATACTAGAAGATGCTTTACCTGATTTCAATGAAAATAAAACATTATTAACATTAGAATCAGCTTTAGATAATTACTACTATGAAAGATTACTAGCAAAATCAGCAAGTCAAGCTGATGATAACACTAGAATGTTACACAGTTACATAGGAACTAAAGTAGATATAGCTAACATAAAAGTTATCTTAAGAGCAAAAGCTGATAATCTTACATATGATCAAATTAATCCATATGTTATAAACAGTGGATATCAATTACGTGATTGGAAACTTAAAGAATTCATGGAATCAGAAGATATGAATTCACTATTAAGCAGTATTGAAAGTTCAGAATATGGTAGTATCATTGTAGATCACATACCTGAATTTAATGCAACACAATCTATCACAGTATTTGATGAAGCATTAGATACATATGAAAGAAAAATGGCAGAAAATATCTTTAAGAAACAACCATTTGGTGTAGGTCCAATAGTAGGTTTCATGAATAAAAAAGAAATTGAAATTAAAAATCTTAAAATTATTGCAAGAAGTAAAAAAGGATCTGCAATACCAAGTTCCGAAATTAAGGAGATGTTATTATGAAAAATGATATAGCTATAATGGCAGATCCAGATACCGTAACTGGTTTTATGTTAGGTGGAATCAAAAGTGGATTCCCAGTACATAATAAAGATGAAGCACAATCTACTTTAAAAGAATTAGTAGATAATGAATACTCTATCATTATCACTACAGAAAAAATTGGGGATGAATTAAGAGACGATATTACAAAATATACCGGATCTAAAGCATTACCAATGATAATAGAAGTACCTGATAAGTCAGGCTCACACAAAAGAGAAACTGACCCAATGAATGAACTTATTAAAAGAGTTATTGGGGTTGAGATGGTAAAATGATCACAGGAAAAATTATTAAAATTGCAGGTCCGGTTATTATCGGTGACGGTATGCGAGGTACCCAAGTACACGAAATGGTTCGTGTAGGTGACATCGGACTCATAGGTGAAATTATTGAACTTCACGGCGACACAGCTACAGTTCAAGTTTACGAAGAAACTGCTGGTATTAAACCAGGAGAAAAAATTGAAAGTACTGGTGGTCCACTCTCAGTAGAATTAGGTCCAGGTATACTTAAAGCTATCTATGATGGAATTCAAAGACCATTAGATGAAATTAAAGCAGTATCTGGAGACTTCATTCCTAGAGGGGTCGACGTACCAGCACTAGACAAAACAAAAGAATGGGAATTTAAACCTACAGCAAGTGTAGGCGACAAAGTAAATGGTGGAGACATCATTGGTACAGTAGATGAAACATCTGCTATTGTACACAAAATTATGATACCACCTACAATATCTGGTACAATTAAATCAATTGTAAGCCAAGGTAAATACAACATTGTTGAAGACATCGCAGAAGTTGAAACTGAAAACGGTGTAGAAACAGTTCAAATGATGCAAGTATGGCCTGTTCGTGTAGGAAGACCTTACGTAGAAAAATTAGATCCAGATGTACCACTTATAACTGGACAAAGAGCACAAGATACTTTCTTCTGTCTTGCAAAAGGTGGAACATCAGCTATGCCAGGACCATTCGGTTCAGGAAAAACTGTAACACAACAACAATTAGCTAAATGGGCAGATGCTGATATAGTAGTATATATTGGATGTGGAGAACGTGGAAACGAAATGACTGAAGTACTTACCGAGTTCCCTGAATTAGAAGACCCTAAAACAGGAAATCCATTAATGGACAGAACAGTTCTTATCGCAAACACTTCAAACATGCCTGTAGCAGCTAGGGAAGCATGTGTATACACAGGAATTACTATTGCAGAATACTTCAGAGATATGGGATATGATGTAGCACTTATGGCAGACAGTACTTCAAGATGGGCAGAAGCTATGAGAGAACTTTCTGGACGTCTTGAAGAAATGCCTGGTGAAGAAGGATATCCTGCATACTTAGCTTCAAGATTAGCACAATTCTATGAACGTGCAGGAAGAGTAACTACAATTGGTGCTCACAAAGCAGAAGCATCTGTAACAGTAGTTGGAGCAGTATCACCTCCTGGTGGTGACTTATCCGAACCTGTAACTCAAAACACTTTACGTATTGCAAAAGTATTTTGGGCATTAGATGCATCACTTGCAGACAGACGTCACTTCCCATCTATCAACTGGTTAAACAGTTACTCACTTTATGTTGATAGTATTACCAACTGGTGGAACACTGAAATCGGTGCAGATTGGGGTGAATTAAGAAACACTGCTATGGCTCTTTTACAAAAAGAATCAGAACTTAACGAAATTGTACAATTAGTTGGTCCTGATGCATTACCTCAAAAAGACCAAGTTACACTAGAATCAGCACGTATGTTAAGAGAAGACTTCCTTCAACAAAACGCATTTGATGACACAGATACATACTGTTCACCATCAAAACAATACAATATGCTCAAAACTATCTTACTTTACAACACAACAGCACAAGCAGCTTTAGCTGATGGTGCAGATGTAACTAAACTTGTAAACTTAGATGTAAGAGTAGATCTTGACAGAATGAAATATGTACCTGAAGATGAATTTGATGCAAAAGTTGAAGATATAAGAAATCGTATAACTAAAGAATGTAGTGAGGCTGGACAATGAATGATGTAGATATTAAAACAAGAGAATATACTACAGTAACAGAAGTTTCAGGACCTTTAATGGTTGTTCAAGGTGTAGAAGGTGCAGCATACAACGAGATTGTAGAAATTGAAACACCTTCTGGAGAAAATAGAACCGGACAAGTTCTTGAAGTACAAAATGATATTGCAGTAGTTCAAGTATTCGAAGGTACCAGTAACCTTAACACTGAATCAACAAAAGTTCGTTTCACTGGTGAAACAGCAAAAATAGGTTTATCCACTGATATGTTAGGAAGAATTTTCAATGGTATTGGTAAACCAATCGACGGTGGACCAGATATTATTCCTGATGTAGAATTGGATGTAAATGGTTCTCCAATGAACCCAGCTGCAAGACAATTCCCTGCTGAATTCATTCAAACTGGTATTTCTACCATTGATGGAATGAACACCCTTGTACGTGGTCAAAAATTACCTATCTTTTCAGGTTCTGGATTACCACACAATGAACTTGCAGCACAAATTGCAAGACAAGCAAAAGTACTTGCAGAAGACAGTGAATTCGCTGTAATCTTCGGTGCTATGGGTATTACTCACGAAGAAGCAAACTTCTTCATGAATGAATTTGAACAAACAGGAGCTCTTGAAAGAGTAACCGTTTTCATGAACTTAGCAGACGATCCTGCTATTGAAAGAATCATGACTCCTAAAATGGCTTTAACAACAGCAGAATACTTAGCATTTGAAAAAGGAATGCACGTATTAGTAATTCTTACAGATATTACAAACTATTGTGAAGCATTAAGGGAAATTTCTTCAGCACGTAACGAAGTACCAGGACGTAGAGGTTACCCTGGTTACATGTACACTGACTTAGCAGGTATGTATGAACGTGCAGGACGTATACGCGGTAAAGATGGTTCAATTACACAAATGCCTATTCTTGTAATGCCACAGGATGATATTACTCACCCTATTCCTGATTTAACAGGATATATTACAGAAGGACAAGTAGTACTTGGACGTGACTTAGACAGAACAGGTATTTATCCACCTGTAGATGTATTACCTTCATTATCAAGATTAATGAGTGGGGGTATTGGTGACGGACGTACTCGTGAAGATCACAGTGGAGTTTCAGACCAATTATATGCAGCATATGCAGAAGGTCGTGACTTACGTGATTTAACAGCTGTAGTTGGAGAAGAAGCTTTAACTGACCGTGACAGAAAATTCTTAAGATTTGCTGATGAATTTGAAGATAAATTTATCAGACAAAGTAAAGATGAAGACAGAGGTATTGAAGAAACTCTTGACTTAGGTTGGAAATTATTATCCATCTTACCTACAACTGAACTTAAACGTGTAAAAGATGAACACGTTGAAAAATATTTACCTACTGGTGAAGAAGAAACTGAAGAATAAGAATAATCTTTTTTATTCTTTTTATTTAGAAGGTAAATATATAAGTGAAGGGGGCTAGAAGATGGCAAATGAAAAATTGGATGGAGTTAATCCAACACGAAATGAACTTCTTAATCTAAAAGACAGAGCTAAACTGTCTACAAAAGGTCATAGTCTTCTTAAAGAAAAAAGAGATGCTCTTATTAAGGAGTTTTTCGAAATTCTAGACCGTGTTCAAGGTTCCAGAGATGAAGTTGAAAAGAAATTAGCATTAGCTTATTCAGAACTAAACAAAGCTCAAATAGACATGGGAGATATGGCAGTTAAAAGAGCAGCTTTATCTGTTAGAGAATCAATTGAACTCGATATAAGTTCTAGAAGTATTATGGGTGTTTCTGTCCCTGTTGTGAATAGTCATGCTACTCATAATGATGTAATTAGCAGAGGTTATGGTTTTGCTGGAACTTCTGCAAACTTGGATATTGCAGCTAAGGAATTTGAAGAATCTATTAAGATTATCATTGAACTTGGTGAAATTGAGAAAACAATTATTATGTTAGCTCAGGAAGTAGAAGCAACAAAAAGAAGAGTAAATGCTTTAGAGCATGTAATTATTCCTCGTATTAATAATACTATTTCATTTATTGAAATGCGTTTAGAGGAAATGGAAAGGGAAAGCTTTGCACAACTTAAAGTTATTAAGAAAAACATTGATGCAAGGGAATCTGAATAATTTCATGGATTTTCCATGATTATTCTTTTTTTTAACCTTTTTTCTAGTTTTTAACTAATTCTTATTTTATTTTTATAATTAAATTTATTTTAGAATTATTTTTCATGGAGTTTTGATTTTACATATTTAATTACTTAAATACTTATCTTATTATTTACATAAATTATTTTAATTATTTAATTCTAAATTTTAAAGGTTGTATTATTATTACTAAGATATTAATTGTTGGATCAAATACTCGTGCATTATCTAAGTCACTTAAAAAATTAGGATATGTTGTTTATGCAACAAGTTTTTATGATTTAATAGATCAAAGAGATTTTGTTGATAAATTATTAGTACCTTCTGGAAATAGTTTTAATTTAAGGGATTTAGAAAATATTGCTTTGGATTTTGTTAATGAAGTGGATTATATTATATGTACAAGTGATGTTGATGTATCTCGTTTTCCTAGAAATAAGATTATAGGTAATGTTGATACTGATTTTATTAATAATAAATATAAGCTTTTTAAACTTTTACATAAAAACTTTTTATTGCCGGATACTTATAAATTAGATACTATTGGTGAAGCTAAGGAAATTGTTAAAAATTTTCCGGATAAGGAATTTATTGTTAAACCAATATATGGGACTGGTGGTATGGGTATTGGTTGGTTTAATGATGATATGGAAGTAAATTGTTCTTTTTTACTTCAGGAATATATTCAGGGTAGTTCTATAAGTAGCTCTTTTTTATCATATTCTAATCATGATATTACAATGGTTTCTGCTTCTGATCAAATTATTGGTTCTAATAGTTTAGGAGCTAGTGATTTCAGTTATTGTGGTAATATAACACCATATGTTAATTATAATGATAAACTTTTAAATATTTCTAGGAAGATTTCTAAAATGTGTAAATTGGTTGGTTCTAATGGTGTTGATTTTATTTTGAATGATAATAAGGTGTATGTTATTGAGGTAAATCCTAGAATTCAAGGTACTTTTGAGTGTTTGGAACGTAGTTTTAATATGAATATGGCTGAAGCTCATATTAATGCTTGTAAAAATGTTCCTGTAAATATACCTAATGTTCAAAAGTTTGCTGTTAAATTAATTCCATATGCTATTAAATCAGGGTATTATGGTTTATTTAATAGTTCTTATGTTCATGATATATCTGAATGTAATTATTTGTTTAAAAAAGGAGAACCTCTAGCTACTATATTAACTGATGATAGAATTTTAGAAAATGCTATGAGTAGAGCACAACAAGTACAAAAATTAGTATATAATTCATATATTTCAAAAAAAGAGAAAAGTTAATTATATTATTCCGAATTCAATAAGTATAAACATAAATACACCAAATGCAATTAAAAATGTAGATATTATTAAAATTCTTGTGTATATTTTAAATAGTTTTACTTTTCTTTCTGGATCTTCATCTAAGTATTCTTTTAAAACATTTTCATAAGCCATATAACAATACACTCCTTATTTATATTATTGTAATTGTTATATAAAATAATTTAGTTTTTTTTTATAAAGATAAAATTTTTAAAATAAGTTTTTTATAAATAGTAGTCCCGAGCGGAGTCGAACCGCTGTCCCCGGTTCCAAAGACCAGGAGGATTGCCACTACCCTACGGGACTATCAAATGTTGTACTTCAAGTACAATATAAACTTTGTAATATGTTATATATATACTTTATGGTTTACTTTTTGTCTCTTAAAATTATTTATTTTACTAAAATTAATGATTTTTAATCCTATTATTTATATGTTACGACTATATATTTAAATACTTATTAATATATAACATTAGGTAAGGATTTAAAATAGATTCTTAAATTTCAGAGCTTATTAATTTTTTTTTAAAGTAAAAAAAATTGATTATCAAATAAAAAAAATCAGAATATTAAGTTATGTAATTTTATTAAATTATATAAAATATATGACTTACTTAATCGAATTAATAATTCATATTTTGGTTTATTATGAGGAGGCGGTAAGATTAAGCGAAATTTAATTTTGATTTTCTTAGTAGCTGTAATCATTAGTTTAAGTACAGTTTCAGCAATAGATTCTAATGTAACATCAAACGAGGATTATAGTAGTTCTATTGTTAATTCACATGGTACTTCTGAAATATTAAACAGTTCTTATGATAATACAAATACTAACAAATCAAATATTGAATCAATCAATGATAATTTAAGCAATGAATCTAATTTAGTGGATACTAATAATTTACTAGTAACAAACACGACATCCAGTAATCAAACGAATAATAATGGTTTAACTTCAAGTAATTTAAACAAAAATTCCTTAAAAACAAGCACAGATACAAAATCAAATATAACTTTGGAAATGAACTCAATTGAAGCACATCCCCATGAAACAATAACTTTTAATGCAACAGTTAAATCTAATAATTTAACAGCATTAGAAAATCAAGCAGCTGTCTTTAAAATAAATGGAAATACTATTGGAAAAACAAAAATACAGGATGGAAAAATATCCTTAACTTATACAATTCCATTATGGTCTGCAAAAACATATAATTTAACAGTTAAAGTAGGGGATACATTAACTACTTATGGTACTGAATTAAGTAAAACATTAACTATTAGTAAAAATAATGTTTCTATAACAACTACATATAAAAATATATCATCTAATGTAATGATAACTGTTTATATAAAAGATAGTTATGGTTATGCATTAAATGATACAAAAGTAGCTTTTAAAATAAATGGAGTAACTATTGGAAGTAATAGAACAAATAATGGGTATGCATATATAAATTATACAATATCTGATACTACTAAATCATATGTATTAACAGTAATATCTGGTGAAAGTAGTTTTACAAATACTAAAACTATTAATAATACTATAAAACTCAATAGTACAGTTGTAAAAAGTAATTCAATCATTGATATGGTGAGTTTATTTTTTGTCAAATCAAATAATAAAATAAATTTAACAGCTAAAATCTTTGATTCAAAAGGAGTTGCTGTAACAAGTGGTAAATCTTCATTTAAAATTAATGGAAAAACTATTGGAACAGTTAATGTAACTAATGGTGTAGCATCAATTTATTATGATACTACTGGTTTATCAACAGGTATTTATAATATATCTGTTGTTTATGGTGGAAATAGTGTTTTAAATGAGAGTAAGGCAAATTCTGTTTTGCGAGTTCAAACAACATTATCTAAATATACATACAGTCAAATAATAAAAAAAGCTAATGATACAAAAACATTCATTGAAAAAAATGGTAGATTACCTAATTATATTACAGTAGGTACTGATAAATTATCACCAAGTGATTTTTTATATTTACTATGTGAAATTTATGCAGGTAATAGTTCATTTTATTCAGGTAACTTTGTACAAAATAATGTGTCTGTAACATCAGGTGTAGGTAGTAAAATTTATAAGGCAGAATATATCTCTTTAGCAAAAACTATTGTAAATTGTTATGCAATTAATGGTAGAAATCCTAAATCTATAAAAGTAAGTGATAGTATTTCTATGAGTTTCAATGATACTGTTTACTTATATTCTAGAATTGTTGCATATACTTATAATAAAGGTGTAGATTCAAATTATGCAGTTCTTATTGATGTAAGTAGTATTGGTGGAAGTAACAATAATAGTAACACGACTAATAATAATACAGGAAATATGGGTTCTGTACCTTCTGGTTATGAACAATATGTTGTAGCTACTACAAACTGTGAAGTAAATGCAACAAGTATTTATAATGCTATGCTAACTGCAATAAGTGGAGTTTCAGGAACATATAATCAAGCTAAGGCAATATTTAATTATGTAAATGATCATACTGATTATAGTGGTTATTATAATACAAGATATGGTGCAGTAGGTACTTTATCTAGGGGATATGGTAATTGTGTTGATATGGCACACTTAGTGATAGCTATGGCACGTACTGCAAATATTCCTGCACGTTATTGTCATGCAACTTGTTATTTCCGTAGTGGATTAGTTACAGGACATGTATGGGCTGAACTTTACGTTAATGGTGTTTGGTATAAATGTGATGCAACATCTGCATCAAATACATTTGGTAATATAGTAAACTGGAGTAATTCTGGAAGTGTAACTCGATATATATCATTACCATTCTAAACTCTTTTTATTTTTTTTAATTTTTATCTATTTTTATTTTAATCTAATTATTTTGAAATTTTTTCTATATATTATATAATAAGATATAATAAACTATAGAACTTAGTTAAAACATAATAATTAATAGGAAATATAATACTTATTAATATAAAATTAGTTCTTAATAATTAGAATAGCTTTTTTCTTTTTTCAAAGTATATAATTAACTATTTAATTGAATTATATTATATAATAAGAACTGGGGGATTAATATTGAAATTTAGTTTGGAATTACTTCCTAATGAACCAATATCTAATATAATTGAAATAATAAAAACATCAGAAGATATTGGATTTGAAAATCTATGGATAACTGATCACTATAATAACAGGGATGTATTTGAAGTTTTAGCTATTGCAGCATATGAAACAAGTACTATTAAAATGGGTGCTGGAGTGTCAAATCCCTATGTTCGAAATCCCGTAACAATTGCTGCTGCAACATCTACTCTTGATGAAATATCTGAAGGTAGAGCATTAGTGGGAGTAGGTCCTGGTGATAAGGCAACAATGGAAACACTAAACTTATCTTGGAAAAAACCATTAAAAACAGTAAAGGAAGCTGTAAATACTGTACGAACATTATTAAATGGTGGTAAATTAGAACAAGGGGCTTGTTTAAGTGGAACTTTAAAAATTCAAGATAATATTCCAATATATATGGCAGCTCAAGGTCCTAAAATGTTAGAAGCATCAGGGGAAGTTGCTGATGGGTCATTAATTAATGCATCAAATCCAAAAGATTTTGAAATAGCAATTCCATTAATTAATAATGGTTTAAATAAATCATCCATTTCAAAAAATAAATTTAATTATGCTGCATATACAGCATGTAGTATTGATGAAGATATGAATAAGGCATATGATAATGCAAGAATAGTAGTAGCTTTTATTCTTGGTGGAGCACCTGAAGTTGTATTAAAACGTCATGATATTTCACTGGATATAGCAGCTCAAGTTAGGGATTGTTTATCAAAATATGATTTTAAACGAGCAGTTTCATTAATTACTGATGATATGGTTAATGCCTTTGCAGTCTGTGGTAATCCTGAACAAATAATGAATAAAATAGAAGTTCTTCAAGAATTAGGAGTTAATGAATTTGTAGTAGGTTCTCCAATAGGTAAAGATAGAGTAAAATCATTACGATTGTTGGAGGATATTATTAATTCTTTTAATTAAAAAATAAGTAAAAAGAGGATTAGGTATGGAAGTACAAGTTATAAATAAACAAATAAGAGAACATTCAATTGAAAATATTAAAAACAAAATGGAAAGAAAAAAAATAAAAAACCATTACAAGCTTATGCTGCAAGTTGGGCTAATGAAGATAGATTATATGATTCAGTAGGTTATACAATTTTTATAGTACTTCCTACTTCTGGATGTGAATGGGCTACTAAAAGTGGTGGATGTACTATGTGTAGTTATATAGCAGATTCACCATTATGTGAAATAGGTGATGATGAGTTAATTGAAATATTTGATAATGAATGGGATAAACAGTTAAATAAAACAGACATAACCTCACATGAAAATGTTGCAATAAAACTTTTTGTATCAGGTAGTTTTTTAAATAATAATGAAGTAGATAAAAAAGTTCAAGAACATATCTTCAATGAATTTAATAAATATGACAATATAAAAGAAGTAATTGTTGAATCAAAACCTGAATTCATTAATGAAGATTCACTTAAACGATTGGGTGCTCTAATTCCTAATAAAATATTTGAAATTGGTATTGGTCTTGAGACTTCTAATGAAGATACTCGTTTAAATAAAATTAACAAAGGTATAACAAATGCATCCTTTGAAAAAGCAGTTAACATAATAAATAATATAACTGGATATGATATCCGTGCAAAAGCATACTTACTTGTAAAACCAATATTATTATCTGAAAAAGATGCAATTAAAGAATCTATTGAATCAGCTACTTATGCAAAAGAAGTAGGTGTGAAAAGATTAGCATATTGTCCATCAACAGTACATGGTGGTACATTAATGGATTATTTATGGAAAAGAGGATCATATAATCCTCCATGGATTTGGAGTACTGTGGAAATAATAAAACAAGTTCGAAATAATGTGGATTTGCCTATGATAATGGATACTGCAGGTTTTGGAACAAGAAGAGGGCCATTTAATTGTAAAAAATGTAATGCAAAATTAAAAAGTTTAATAATTGAATCTAATTTAAAACAAGAAATTCCTAAAGAATTAGATGAGTTCGCATGTGAATGTAAAACAAAATGGGAAGCAGATCTTGAATTTTCAGAGATACTAAATACAACAACAAATCCTAAAGCTTAAACTAATTTTAATAAAAAGAGGTAGGGGAATTTTTATTCTCCTAAAATTTCTTTAATATCTTCTTCTGGTGTTGAAATTAATTTTAAATCAAAAGTTTTAACTAAAATATCGAGTATTGGTTTATCAATCCATGCAGGAAGAATAGGGCCAATATGTATATTTGTAAGACCAAGAGCTAATAAACTCCAAAGAATTGACACAGCTTTTTGTTCCATCCAACTTAATACAAATGTCACTGGTAAATCATTTAAGCCCATATCAAATACTTCAGTTAATGCCATTAAAATTTCAGCTCCTACTATAGCATCATTACATTGACCTAAATCAATTAATCTTGGAATTCCATCAATATCTCCAAGGTCTAAATCATTAAATCGGTATTTTCCACAACCTACTGCTAAAATCACTGTGTCTTCAGGTAATTGCTTTGCAAATTCAGTGTAATAGTTCATTTCTTTTTTGTAAGGAACATCGCAACCACCCATCACAAAGAATTGTTTTATTTTACCTCTAAGTACGGCTTCTTTAATTTTATCAGCAAGAGATAGGACTGTTGTTTTTCCAAATCCTGTTGTATATGTAGTTTTTTCTTCTTCTTTAAGTTCTGGTAGTGATAATGCTTGTTCTATAACTTCTGAAAAATCATAATTATCAATATGTGGTATGTTGGGTAATTGTACAATACCTGTTGTATATATACGGTCTGCATATTCATCTGCAGGTATAAGTCCACAATTAGTTGTTACAATTACAGGTATTTTATATTTGGTGAATGTTTCTTTTTGATCAAACCAGGGTCCACCAAGTTGACCTTTCAAATGTTCGTATTTTTTAAGTTCTGGATATCCATGAGCTATTAACATTTCACTATGGGTGTATATATTAATTCCCTTACCTTCAGTCTGTTTTAATAATTCTTCAAGTACTTTAAGATCATGACCTGTTACAATAATACCATGTCCTTTACTTGCACCTTTTTTGACTTCAACAGGAACAGGTTCACCGTAATTTCTAATATGTGCTTCTTTCAATCCTGCCATAGCTTTAGTATTGATGTGTCCTGCTTCAATAGCTAAGTCAATACAACTTGTTATATCAAAGTTCACATTAGTTAATGTACTGTATAATCCTTTTTCAAGAAATGCATTTATTTCTTCATCCATTACTCCAAATTCTCTCATTTGATAGGCATATGCTGAAATTCCTTTTAATTCAAAAACAAGATTATCTTGTAATCTTGCTAAAGTTTCATTTTTTCCACAAACTCCTACTACTCTACATCCTTCACCGTTAGCTGTTTGAGAACATTGATAACAAAACATGTTATTGTTCATTTTAATCACCTTATATTTTATAAATAATAATTTTATGGTGTGAATATATAATAATTTGTAACCTTCTAAGTGAAAATAGAAATGTTTTTTATACTTATTTTTAAAACTTTAATATAACTGGTGAAAGTAATGGCTGAAAAAATAAAAATATTAAAACATTTTGATTTAACAGAATATGAATCAAAAGCATATTTGGCATTGTTAAAGCTTATCTCTGCAAAAGCAGATGAAATAAGTAAAGAATCAAAAGTTCCAAGATCTAAAATTTACAGTGTGTTAGAAAACTTGGAAAAGAAAGATTTTATTAAAATTAAAATGAGTCGTCCATTAGAATATACCATAATACCTCCAAATGAATCATTAACTAACTATAAAAATAATTTATTTGATGAAATAAATGAAACAATAGAAAATATGACTTTGATCTATGAAAATAATTTACCTAATGTTAAAACACCAATTTCTGCTATTGAAGATGTGGATAAAATCATTCAAAAAGAATATAATATGATGAGACGTTCTAAAAATGTTATATTTATGAGATTGGGATTTGTAATTCCATCTGAGATTGAAAATCTTAAAAAACAAGTTATGTATTTATTAAAAAGAGGAATCACTGTAAAAATATTGGCTGCAAGGTCTTGCACAGTGAAAGATGAGGAAATTTCTATAGAAAACATATTTAAAGATATACCTGTGGATATAAAGTATATGAATCTTCCAGCAGGACAATTAATTATACGTGATTATAAGGAAATGTTACTAGTCTTTACTGAAAATAATGGTAAATCCATATCAAATAAAAATATGATTGGTTTATTAAATACATATCCTACATTGATTTCAAATTATGTATTAGCATTTAATAAACATTGGGGATGAATATGTTTAGTTAAGATTTTTCTTAATAACTACACTACTACCTAGAGGAACACCAATTTCATTTGATATAACATTACATTTAGTACTTAATAAAAAGAATACGGGTTTTTCAATAGTCATTTCAGTTAATCCTTCAAAATTACCCATACCTTTACTAATTATTAAATCAACACTATTAAGAAGATTAGTCATTTCAATAGATATGTAGTCTTCAACAATCCCTACACTAGCAGCACCAGTAGTTATTAATGTTGCATATTTATATAATTCTAGATTTTCAGCATCTTGCATCAATGCATCATTTAATATTGGTCCTTCTTTCACTGCTAGAATAATTTCAACATTATAATCTTCTTTTATTTTTTTAACTAGTAATTTATCAAATACTATTTCTCCACCATTATCCACCAAATATAGAATAGTATTAGCTTTTGTAAGTGCTGAATCTAATTTGTCTAAATCATTAATTATAAATGGCTTGTTTATTTGTTTTTTAATTAAAGTTTCCATATCAGTTGTCTGATCTAATGCTCCAAAATCAATAATATTTCCTGCAACAGCAGCTTTAACATAGTTTTCAAGTGTAGGATTTTTTTGAATCATTTCTTCAATACTGGGAATTAATTTTTCAGCAACACTATTTCCTTCTTCACGTAAAACTTTATAAGGATCATTATTTCCTGTTTTTTTCATAATAAGGTGATGTAAGTCTGTACCTAATTTGTTGGAACGTGTATTTTTTTTAAAATTTTTTTCAATAAATGTTAACACATCTAATGTAACATCCATACGTTTTTCATCATCATCCACAGCATGTTCTATTGCTTCTCTTGATTGTCTTAGCATACATGATGCACATTCATAGTTAACTTTCACTCTATCGTAACCTCTTTTAATTTATTCTAATTCTTTATTTTATTATTATATTGATTTTTACTCTTTATCTATTTTTAAATATTTTCTAGTAAAAATACCTAAAATATAAGTATTGTAAAAATGAAATCTAATAGTATAATTAACTATTAACTTTCAACTTCGATTTTTCTAATTATAATAAAATGGAGAGACATAAAGTGCAAAATGATTTGCAAGATAAATGTGGTGTTATAGGTATATACTCTTATGATGAATCTGTAGATGTAGCGTCTTGGATTTATTCTGGATTATATACTCTCCAGCATAGAGGACAAGAATCTGCTGGAATAAGTGTTTTAAAAGAAGGACGGATAAATACACATGTTGGAATGGGTTTGGTTTCTGACGTGTTTGATAATGATTTATTAGATATATTAAATGGTAATGTAGGAATAGGCCATGTACGTTATTCAACTACTGGTGATTCATCCTATGAAAATTGTTCACCTTTTGTAGAACATAAAGAAAATATTATTATTTCAATGGGACACAATGGGGATATTGTAAATTCAAGTATACTTCGTAAAGAACTTTTAGATTCAAATCATGATTTTAAATCAACCACTGATTCTGAAGTAATTTGTCACATGATTATTGATGAATATAATAAGAATCCTGATGCAGTTGAAGCAATTAAAAAAACATGTTCTAAATTAATTGGATCATATGCTTTAGTAATTCTAATTAATGGTATTTTATATGCTGTTAGAGATCCATTAGGTATGAAACCTTTGTCTTTAGGTAAAAGTGATGAATTTATAGTGGTTGCTTCTGAATCAGTAGCATTTGATTCCTTAGATATTGAGTATATTCGTTCATTAGAACCTGGGGAAATTCTTGCTATTGATGAGAATGGTAATGAATGTAGTTATTATTTAGATAGGGGAGAACATACTGCAAATTGTATGTTTGAGTACTTATATTTTGCAAGACCTGATAGTATAATTTTTGATAAAAGTGTTTATGAAGTACGTATGAATATAGGTAAAAAATTGGCTGAAGAATATCCAATTGATGCAGATGTTGTAATTGCAGTTCCTGATTCAGCAATACCTGCAACATTAGCTTATTCAAGAGCATCAGGGGTAGAATATGCTGAAGGCTTAATAAAAAATCGTTATGTTGGAAGAACATTTATCATGCCAACACAAAAAGATAGGGATCTTGCAGTAAAACTTAAAATGAATACTATTTCATCAGTACTTAAAGATAAACGTGTAATTGTATTGGATGATAGTGTTGTAAGAGGAACAACATCTAAAACCATAATTAAAATGTTACGTGATGCAGGAGCAAAAGAAGTACATTTATTAGTGGGTTGTCCTGAAATTATATCTCCATGTTATTATGGAATAGCAATGGCAACTAAAGAAGAGTTATTAGCAGTTGACAGAACAAATGAAGAAATTAGAAAAGAGATAGGTGTGGATTCTATTGGATATATAAGTATTGAAGGACTTGTTGATGCAATTGGAACTCCAAGGGAAGATTTATGTTTAGGTTGTATAACTGGTGAGTATCCAACAGTTATTCCTCCAGAACTCGAAGATAATGAAGATTAAATGCTCTTCTACTTTTTTTATTATTTATTTTTTTAATTTTAGGTATGTGATAGTATGGTTGAATTATTAGCACCTGCTAGGGATAAACGTTCAGTAAGTGCTGCAATAAATAATGATGCAGATGCAGTTTATGTAGGTATTACTGATTATAATATGCGTGCAAATGTAGCTAATATTAATATTGATGATATTAAAGACATATCTCAGCAATGTCATGATAATGATAAACAATTATATGTATGTACGAATACTATTGTCACTGATGCTCAACTAGAAAAATATAGTAAACAATTAGTTAAATTAGAACAATATGATGTAGATGCACTTATTATTTCAGATATGGGTATGATTAATGTAGCAAATAAGACATCTATTCCATTACATTTAAGTGTTCAAGCAAATATTACAAATACGGAATCTTTAAAACTTTATAAAGAATTAGGTATAACACGTGCAGTTTTATCTAGGGAATTATCATTAGATAATATAAAACAAATTAAAAAGAATTCACCCATTGAAATAGAAACATTTGTTCATGGAGCAATGTGTGTAGCAATATCAGGTAGGTGTTTTTTAAGTTCTTATTTCTATGATAGAAATGCTAATTGTGGTGAATGTTTACAACCATGTAGGCAGGAATGGGTTCTGAAATCTACAGAAGAAAAAGAAGTGATTTTAACAACACCTGAAAATAATTCAATTGAACATTCAAGGTTATTAAGTCCACGTGATTTATGTTTAATAGAACATATTCCTGATTTAATGGATGCAAAAATAGATGCATTTAAATTAGAAGGAAGAGCACGTGCTGCAGATTATGTAGCAACAGTAACGAACTGTTATAGAAGTGCAATTGATTTATACGAATCTGGAAAATGGGATGAATATAGTGATGAATTATTACCTAACTGGAAGCATGAATTAAGTTCAGTATTCAATAGGGGATTTGATACTGGATTTTACTATAGAACACCTAAAAAAACTAGCTTTGATAATAAAGCAACATATAAAAAGTTAGATATTGGACAAGTAACTAATTTTTATAAGAAAATTAATGTAGCTGAAATAAAATTATGGGCTGATTTAAAGATAGGTGATACATTAATAATTCAGGGAAATAAAACTGGAAGTATAACTGAAGAAGTTAAATCGATGCAAGTTGATGGTAAATCAGTTAAAGAAGCTTCAAATAAATATGTTGGAATAAAAATTAAGGGAATTGTTCGTGAAAATGATCATGTGTATAAAAAAGTACCAATAAATGAGGAGTGAATAGTTATGACTTTTAAAAAAATTGCTATATATGGAAAAGGGGGAATAGGAAAATCTACAACTGTATCTAATATTGCAGCAGCATATGATGGTTCAACATTTGTTATAGGTTGTGATCCTAAGGCTGATACAACAAGAACACTTGTAGGAAAACGTATCCCTACAATTTTAGATTCTATTAGAGAAAAAACAAATCCTGATTTGGATGATATTGTATATAGTGGGTATAATAATACATTATGTGTTGAATCAGGTGGTCCTGAACCTGGGGTAGGTTGTGCTGGAAGAGGTGTTATTGTTGCAATGAAATTGCTTGATAAAGTAGGTGCTTTTGATGATAATCCTGATTTAATAATTTATGATGTTTTAGGAGATGTTGTATGTGGTGGTTTTAGTGTACCATTACGTGAAGAATATGCTGATGAGGTATATATTGTAACTAGTGGTGAGTATATGTCATTATATGCAGCTAATAATATTGCGAAAGGTATTGAAAGTTTAAATGGAAAATTAGGTGGTATTATTTGTAATTGTCGTAATGTGAAGGATGAAGTAGAAATTGTTACAGAATTTGCCTCTTTAATTTCAAGTAAAGTTATTGGTATCATTCCACGTAGTGATCTTGTACAAACTAGTGAGTTTAAGGCAAGTACGGTAGTAGAAACATTTCCTGATTCTGATCAATCAAATATATATCATGATTTAATTGATACTATAATGGATAATGATAATTTTTCATCACCTACTCCTATGAATTCCGATGAATTTGAGAAGTTCTTTTATTCATATGTTAGTTAAACCATTTATATGGTTTATATTCTATTTTTTTATAAGAGTTTATACAACTTTCCAGGGCATCTTCATAAGTGTCAAAATAATATAAATGTGAATTACAATTACAGTCAGAACAGCCAAATGATTTAATATATTTTGATGTATCTTGGTTTATTTCATGGGATATTTCACATTCTATTTTTTCAGTACAGTATGTATATATCACTTGTTCTATTTTTGTAGTTTCATGAAGAAGTAAGTAATCAGCATGCCAATGTTTTTTCTTATCATTAGATAAATGACGTTTTATTCTATTAGATAATGTACCTAATGCAGAACCCACATATACATAAAATCCTTTTTCAAAATCCATATTTCCTTTAGCACCAATTTTGATTGTTGTATTTTCTTTCATATTTATTATTAAACAATAATTTCCTTTATCCGGTAAATTTTTAACATTCATATTATCATTTAATACATTATAATTATCCTATTATTATATTTTAATAAAAATATTATAGTTTTGTATATAAATAATAATATATCAATTAAAAATAAAAATATGATATTTATGAAATTAGGAAATTTAATTCAATATTTATTAGTCATTTTTTTATCATTAATAATCTACCTATTCTGTGCATTTTTTGATGTAAATACTAGTTATCCTATTATTGGTCTGGAAGTGCTGTTAATTGTATTACTTTCATTGGGTCTAGTTTATATTAGTAGATTAGGTTATGATTTAGAAATATATTCAATTTATATTGTATTAGCAGTATTATTATTAACTTTCTGGTATCATTATGCATTGATTGTTATGATTAGTCTTATATCAATGGCAATCATGGTTTGTATTAAAAAGATAACTAATAATGAATTTGATTATGAAAATATCATATAATAGGTGGTGGAATTTTGGAGTATAGTTTTATAGCTACAGGACATGAAAATGTAACCTCCCTTCATAAATCAACTTTTGAAATAACAACAGATAAATATTTAACATTAAAAGGTGATTGTATTATTGGAGTTAATTCGGATAAAACTTTAAATGATTTGCCTGATGAATTAAAAGAACTTATAATGACTGATGATACTAAAATAGAATTAATATTAGAAACAAATAATGCTTCTGATATTATAATTGGTTATGGTTCATCTAATCTAACTTTAAATCATCCCTCAGATATGGTTTGTCGTAAAAGTACATTTACATGTAGTCGTACTTTAATGATAAATTCAAATAAAGCTGCTACTGATTTAAAGAAAGAATTAATAAATGATTTAAAACAAGGTTCTAATTTAAAAGTTACTATTAGAATTTAACTTTTTTTTAAATTTTTATAGAAATAGTTTTTTTTTAAGTTTAAATGCGGGAGACGGGAATCGAACCCGCGAAGAGACTACCTCAATAGGCCCTCAACCTATCGCCTTTGACCGCTCGACCACCCCCGCATATAAAAAAATTTTTTTTATATATTTAGATGGATTTAACCAATAAAATAAATAACCTTACATAAAGGCTATTCATATCTCTTTTATTTATACTATTTATACTTTTTGGTGTAACTAGTATAAAAAGATAAAAAGAAATAAAAATATTTATTCACTATCTGCCATTCTACGCAATGACTCTGAACAAGTTTCCATAGGAATGCCTAATTCTTTTTCAACTTTACTAACATTTAATGATGAATCCATAGGTCTAGGAGCTTTTTGAACAAATTCTTCACTAGTCACTGGATTAATTAAATCTTCATTTAAATTAAATTCTTCAGCAATTTTTTTTGTAAAATCATATCTACTAATTCTATCATTACCTGCAGTGTGGAAAATACCTGTTTTATCCTGTTTTGCAATTTCAAACATAATTTCAGCAGCATTATCCGCAAAGGTAGGTGAATTAATTTGATCAGTCACAATATTTATAGGATTATTTTGTCTTAACTGATTAATAACCCATGTTGTAAAATTAGGTCGATTATGCCAACCATACAATACACTAACTCTGGCAATAGCCCAATTATTACTATATTGTTGTAATTGTATTTCACCATCATACTTAGATTTAGCATAAATTCCAAGTGGATTAACAGAATCCTCTTCTTTATAGTAACCATTTTTTCCATCAAATACAAAATCTGTGGAAACATAAATTATTTTAGCACCAATCTTTTCAGCAGCTTTAGCAAGATTACCTGTACCATTTCCATTAATAGCATATGCTTTATCTATCTCATCCTCACATAAATCCACATTAGTCATAGCAGCACAATGAATAATTACATCGGGTTCATATTTTAATATGACTTGTTCAACCTCTTGCTTATTTGTAATATCACATTTAATAGTATTTTCAGTAGGATTTACATTATGTGATGAAATAAGTTCATAATCATTATCAGCAACGGCAGATAATCTTTCACCTAAAAGACCACTACCTCCAGTTATAAAGAATTTCATATTTAATTATTAATTATTTTAAGTATAAAATTATTTTGGATAAGTATCATATTTAGGATTAAAAATTAATTTCACACGTTTTCAATAATTATTAATATTTTAAACAATAAAAATAATCATAATATAATGTTATTATTTATAAAAAATAATTCAAGAATATAATTGGGTGACTACTTTGAAAATAATGATTACAGGTGGAGCAGGATTTATAGGCTCTAATTTTGTTCACTATATAGCAAATAAATATGATGACTATGAAATCACAGTATTAGATAAATTAACATATGCTGGAGATATGGAAAACCTAAAAGGAGTAAATGTAAACTTCATAAAAGGAGACATAGCAAGTGAAGAAGAAGCATCAAAAGCAATGAAAGATGCAGATTATGTTGTAAACTTCGCAGCAGAAACACATGTTGATAAATCAATAACAAATCCTGCTTCATTTGTAAAATCGGATGTATTAGGTACACAAAACTTATTAGAACTAGTACGAAAATATGATGTAGAAAGATATATTCAAATCTCAACAGATGAAGTATATGGTAGTATAATGGAAGGTTCATTTAAAGAAACAGATAATATAGATCCATCAAGTCCATATTCAGCAAGTAAAGCAGGTGGAGATTTACTAGTAAACGCATATTACAAAACTTATGATATACCAGTAATAATAACAAGAAGTAGTAATAATTTTGGACCAAGACAATTCCCAGAAAAACTAATACCATTATTCACATTAAAAGCAATAAATAATGAACCATTACCAGTATATGGTGATGGAAAAAATGTACGTGACTGGATATACGTTGAAGATAACTGTGCAGGAGTAGATACAGTACTACATAAAGGTAAGGTTGGAGAAGTATATAATATTGGTGGAGGAAATGAGAAAAATAATCTTGAAATAACCAAATTAATACTTGAAAAACTAGGAAAACCTGAAACTCTCATACAATATGTAGAAGATCGTCTAGGTCATGATAGAAGATATTCTCTTGATGCATCAAAAACAAGGAAATTAGGATGGGAACCTAAATGGACATTTGAAGATGCAATGGAAGAAACAATAAAATGGTATAAAGAAAACGCAACAAGACTATATGATGCAGTACTAACATTATAATGCATCTTTTTTACTCTTTTTTTTTAAAATAATTTTTTCTATTTATTAAAACTAATTCTAGTAATAATTTATTTTTTCTAATAATGATTATAACACTTTTTTTAAAACAAGATAATATTTTTAATTAAATTTAATTTTTTTATAGAATTTCTTCTAAAAAAAAATAAAAAAGAAAAAAAGGGGGAATTTTTATTTATTTTTGAATTGTACTTTATGTATGATTTTCTTTGTCTACTCTTCACGAGCACTACGTCTAGTAAATCCTAAGAAGAATAACATAGCAATTAAAACAATAGCTAATATATAACCTAAAGCAATTTCAGCTTGAGAAGATGCGGATTCTCCACCACTTTTAGCAGATACTTCATAAACAGCACCAGTAGCACTTGCAGCACCACTAGATGCAGCACTTCCTCCAGCAGAACCTTCAGATGAAGAACTTGATGCTTGACCTAAAGCAGAATCACCAGAATTTGTGGAGTTACCGTTTCCATCACCGTTTCCAGATCCAGAACCTGAACCAGTTCCATTTCCCTGTCCGTTTCCAGATCCGCCGTTTCCACCATCGGAACCACCATTTCCACTAGAAGATCCACTCATTTGATTAATTGATTTTTCATTTGATGAACCTTGACCATTAGTGGTATATGCTCCAGGTCCAGAGAGTTTACCTGCATCTTTATATGCATCGAAACTTTCTTTTGAAATATCAGTTCCTGTTCCAGATCCACCAGAACCTTCATTTTCATCTCCAACATTACCATTACCAGAACCTGAACCAGTACCTGAACTTCCAGTACCTAATACAGTTCCTTTTTTGGTAGCCGAATTGTATTGTTGAGAATATCTTTCTAATCCTTTAACACCCATTGATGAACCAGTAGTTAATATCCATTCATGGAGATTAACGTTACCACAGGTGTGGTGACAACATGCAACACCGTATTTATTAGCAGCATCAACATATTTTTGGATAAGGTCTTTTAATAATTTTGTATTGGATACTTTCCAATAATTATTCATTGCCAATGTCATTGCCCATCCAGTCATTGATTGGATTGAATATGATTTATAGTTAGCATCAGCTACAAGATATTCACTATATACTAATACATAAACAGTGTTTTCAAATAATTCTTGACTAATTAATCCTGTTGAGTTTCCACTAGTAGTTCTATGAATTGCTTTTCCATTTTCATCTTCTTCATATCCTTGTGTTGTGAAAATAGATTTTATTAAATTTTCATAGTTTTGTGCTAATTGGTTCCATCCACCAACTGATGATGTCATGGTTTGTAACCATTGTGGATTAGTAATAGTAGTTCTTACTTCACGACTTACTTCTTGACTTATTGTACTTGAAATAATATTATTTCTGTTACGTATATCAAGAAGCATGGTGTTTGGAATAGCTCCATGAACATTTGCTGCGTTAAGTAATCCTCCAAACCAGTCTGTATAATCATCTGAATCAAGGTATCTCCAGGTACTATCTAAATCTTGAATTACTAAATCCACGTTAGATAATAAGTATGCAAACAATTCTTTCTGACCAGAAATAACAACTATTTGGCCATCTGAATTTATTGTCCATGCATTGGATAATCTTGATTCATATACTGTTGCTGCTTCATATGATACTCCATCGGTTGAATTTTGCCATGATGCTATGTTGTTAAGTAAATCAGATACTCCTGTACCTTCTAATTTTGCTCCATTTAAACCAAATAATCTGTATGTTGAATTAAATTCAGTATAATGTTTTTTAACATAATTATCATTTACACTTTCATTTAATGCATTAACTTTATTTGTTGCTTCATAGAGTAAACTTAGCCAGTAAGGGTTATTTGATACTATTGTAGCAAATACATCGATTCTTGGTCTTTGATAGATTGTACCATCAATTGTTAAAGTAAGTTCTTCAAGAGGTATTACTTCGGTACCATTTACTTTTCCACTTTGATCCCATGTAGGTTTTACTCCTAAAAGGTAGAGGAATTGTGCAAGACTTACTCCTTCTGTACGTAAGACTTCTGTACCCCAGATAATTTCTCCAACTAATTCAGGGTATGTATCTTCTCCAAGATTTGTCATGTATTTAATAAGCATTTGATTTACTGATTCAATAGCAGAATTCCATGCTGCTTTACTTGGCATTTTAGTAGTATCACTTGAATACATGGATCTACCTGTAGGTAATACATCTGATAATGATGGTTCTCCTGATAAACCCGAAATAACATATCCTCCACTAAGAGCATTCATTATTGATTTCCATTCACGGTTATCTCGAACACCATCAATAAATGATTTAATTTGAACAAGGTCATTATAGAAACTACTGTTTTTATCTTGATTTTGTTCAGCAGCAATTTGGGCAACATTTTCAAGACTTGTATCTTCAACTAATCTTGTCACAATGTTTTGTAATGTTGTTTCAATAGCTGTTTGATAATCTGAAAAACTAATATCTTTTATTTTTTTATAGTAATCTCCCTCGATATTATAGTATAATGTCATAATATCTTGAAGAATATTAGTTCTTGATGATGATATTGTTGTTATTCCTTGAATCATCTCAGTATCATTCCAAATATAACCTAAAGTATGTACTCCGTAGGTAATGGTATCTCCACTCATACTTTCAAGTGTTTCATGTATTGTGGATAACCATGCTTCAAATGCAGCTTCACTTGTCGTATAATTATACATTTTTTCTAAATATTCATTAAATGGAAGATTAGATTTTATTGTGTAATTATAGTATGATAACATGGATTTATTCAAACTTTGAGATAGATTTAAGATATTACTTCTACTTATTATAGTAAGATTTATATCATTTAAATCTATTCCATCCCAATATAATTCAATATTTTGACTCATTTTTAAGAAATTAGGTGATGGGAAACTACTATTTGTAGTAGTTATATTTAAAATAACTTCTTTATAGTATTGTATGTTACTACTATCACCTACTTTTTTATTTTCTTCATATTGGGTAATAGCATTTTCAAGTTGAGAATATTCTCCATATAATGTAGCAGCAGTTGTTACTGGTGTCATATGAGTTATTACTTGTGCAAAGCTTCTTTCTTTAGCAGTCATACCTTCCCCAGGGTTTGAAACAATATAAGGGTATATAATTGGTGTTTCAATTAATTGGAATGGCCAATCACTGGATTGAAGACCAAGAGTACGTCCTGGTAACCATTCTAATGTTCCGTGAGTACCCATACTTACAATTCCATCAACACTATTTCCTCTAATACCTAAATAATATTGATATAAGTATTTATAGAATGCTATATATTGTTGTGGTGGTGCAAGTGTATCACTATGATAATCAGTCACTGAATCCCAACCTCTTGCAGGTTGTATTGTTATGAATATATTTCCGAAATATATTCCTGGAATTACAAGTGAACTTTCATTATAAATCATAGATCCATTACCTAAACCATTTCCCCAACAAGCAACTAATTGTTGTTGGAGATTGGATGGTAATTCATTATACATTTTTTTAAATTCACTAGCACTGATTAATTGATGATATTTGGTTAAATCAGCTAAATTATCTTCAACATAAGATTCAAGAAGACCTTGAGCCCAATTACCTTTATTACCAATATCAATAATTTGTGTGGTTAATTCTTCAGTAGTTGGAATTTCATCCACAGACATACCAATATCATAACCTTCTTCAGCCATTTTCACTAGTAAATCATGTACACTTGTATATACATCAAGATATGATGCACCAATGTTTGCTTTACCTGGTGGATAATCGTATACGACTATTGCTATTTTTTTATCTGCATTTTTTTTCTCTTTAAGATTTGCCCATCCATTTACTAATTGAACATGTTTTTCAATACCTTCTTGAATAATAATTGTTGTACCATCATCATCAACATATGATATTGGTAGAGCACCAATTACTCCTTCAAATTGAGGTATTGTTACTTTATATGTCCATTCAGATTGAGGTCCATATTCACTTTCATAACTATACTTACTTATACCACTTAGAGCATTAAGAATAGTAATATCTGTATGTTCATAAGTTGTAATAGTAGTGTTAGTTTGCATTTCAGAATATGATGTTGACCATGAATATAATGAACTAGCAGCACTAATTCCTCGGGATAAACCATTTTTATCAGTCACTGCAATGTCTAATAATTCAGTCATTGTTGGACTTGTAGTTGCATATTGATATAGACAAAATGTTGCTCTTTTTTGTTTTTCAAATTCTTTAATTAAAGCTTCTACTTCATCATTTGTTTGATAATAACTTAAAATAGCAACAAATGGACCTTTTAAATTTACATTTTTATTGTACCATTGTTCAAATGCTCTTAAAATATCTGTTGGATTTTGATGTTCAAGAATCCATGGATTATAGTAATCAGTCATCCAGTTTAAACTTCCAGAGCCATCATTATCATAACCAGGATCACTTTCAATCCAATATTTTATTTGAGCACTTGTTGGTGTTGGTACTTTTATGTTAAATCCAGGATAATAAATACCCCATTGTGGACCACTAAGTAACGGTATATTTCCATTAGTGGTTGGATTTACATTACTTTCTCCAAGTAAGTATAATATATAATCAAATAAATTTTTCATATTGGTATTAACTATAGTTTCATTTTTTATAGCTTCTGCTTGCCAATATGATCCAACATATGTGTTTTCAACGGAGTATGGATTACCTCCAACATAACCCCAACCTAATGATTGTACTAAACTTCCATATATACCAAAAGTATAAGCAATCATTTCATTTTGGGATGCTGGTGAAGTTTTAATTCGATCAGTATCCACTCCAAATCCATTACCTAAACTATACATATCTACCAATATGAAATTTGTATAATCTAACATCCATTCATCTGATACATCATATGAACTATTTAAATTATAACTTTCAAGGAAATAGACACGATCACTTAATGCTTTCAATGCATCAACTTTATTTTTTTGTCCATCACTTGAACTTCCAGAATATGATATTATAGCAATATCTGGGATGAATACATAATCCATAGTTTGAGTACTATTTATTATATGTACGGTTTCATCACCAATAGCATAAGTACCATATTCAAATTCCATATCATAAATACCTTCAGATAATCCTCTAATAGTATAATTTCCATTAGAATCGGAACGTACAGTATTAAGAAGTTTACCTTTTGTATTGTAAACACGTATTGTTGCATTTGCTACACCAATAGCATCTTCTTCTCCTCCAACATAGGAACCTGTTGTTTTATCATAAACACAAGTTACTTTACCTTGGATGTTATATGTAGAATCAGTAGCTGCCTTTAAAGTAGCAGTCATTGTTTTTAGTATGTTTGAATTTATGTTGGTTTTTATTGTTGTATTATTTTCTTTAGTTTTTGTTGTTACACTTGACTCATTTTTTGTTGTATATGTCTTTGTTGTATCTGAAACAATGTTTTTAGTATTAGTTAAATTACTTGTTTCAGATGTGGAACTAGTCACATCATTTATAGTTTGTTGATCTATTGTGGTTATTCCTGAATCACTAACAGTATCTTCTACTGTGATAGTATCATTGTTTATGTCACTTGCAGTTACTGTTGTACATATTAAGAGAACAAAGATTATCATACATAATGAAAAGGTCTTAGTTTTCATCATATATAACTCCTTGAGCAGTGTATTCAACAATTATTTTTTTTCATACTTTATTTTATTATGAATAAGAATACACTGGTAATAGTTAAGTTTAATTATATTAATATACTTATGTATTTTTTATTTTTAATAAAATTTATTTGTTTTTTTTCAAAAAAAGAAGACTATTCATATTTTATTATATAAAATATATGATGATTTGTTTTAAATAAGCGAAAAAAAAATAAAAAAAAGAATTTTTTATAATTTTATAATTAATGCATTGGTAGTATTGGTTGCTGAATTAGCTTGATTAGAACCGGAATAAGTTAAGGTTATGTTATATGTACCTTCTTTAAGATCATTATTTAACCAAGTACTTAATGTAGCAATACCATTTGTGATGGATTGTATTTTAACTAAATTTTCTCCATATTCATCCATATTATAAAGAGTTTTACCATTTAGTTTAAATACATAATTTCCACTTGTTATTGGTGTTTTAGTAATACTTGTAACAAGCATTGCTTTAAATGTAGTATAACTTCCTGGAAGAGATACTATTTCATCAATGGTGATTATCGCATTTTGTTTTAGTATATTGAGTGTACTTGTACTTATACTGGATGTATATCTATTATTTTCACCGATAATAATTGTTAAATTATTTTCACCACTTCTTAATTGGGATGGTAATGTAATATTTGTTTTTAAAACACCATCAACAATAGTGGTATGAGCAATTGTTTTACCATTTATTTTAATAGCTACCTTGTTAGTTCCATATAAAATATTACCATTTTCATCAGTTACTATTTCATTAAATTCAATCGTTTCACCACTATTTGCAGTAATATTCTTTAATGTGAAATTAATGTTAGTTTTTTGAATTTCTAATACTTTTTTAGCTTCACATCTATTATATGATGAATTAGCAAATACTGCAGTTATAGTATAATTCCTTGCAGCATATCCTTTTAAGGTATATTCAAGTGTTGTAGTTCCATTAATAACATTTAGTTTTATTGGTTTATTGGTTTCATCTTTTAATGTAACACCATTAAGTTTGAAAACTAATTTACCATTTAATACTTCAGCACTATCGTTATCAGTTACCTTTGCTTTTATTTGGATAGTACTTCCAGTAGATATATTTTCTGGAATTATTATAGAAATCACAGCATTTCTTTTCACTGCTGGTTTGGTATTATCTGAAATTATAATATTACTGGAGTTCAAATCAATTATTACAGCATCATTACCTCCAATATTATTAGCAAGTAATATATTATCTGTTACTATTAAGTTTTTAGTACCTTCAATATTAATTGCTTTAGCGTTATCTCCAGAATCTGTTGTGATAACGGTGTTTTTAGTTATTGTGGAATTATCTGATTTTTGTTGGATTTGAATACCAATATTTGCAGGTCTAATTTCTTCAACAATCTCATTAATGTACTGGGAACTATTTCCTTTAGTTTCAATATTATTATCTTTAACAGTAATATTATTGGAATGAGCTAAACTAATACCCATACTGTAAGCACCATCATTTATAATATTATTATTAGTTACATTTGAAACTGATGTTGAGTATATTTCAATACCATATGTAATTGTACTGTTTAATTTTATATTATTGTTCGTTACATTAATTTTGGTTGTAGGACCAAAACCACCCATAGTGGATGTAATAATTCCAAAAGCCATTGCTTCATTATCTTGATCATATTCTGTTGTATTATAACAATAACAGGTAATATTATTTCCACTGATGTATAATTGGTCTGCATTATTTCCTACTTGAATACCATCAGTATATCTTTCACCTGTAGCGTTAAGGATATTATTACTTATTGTAATATTTTTAAGAGCATCTAATGCATTAACTGCATATAAGAATCTTGATCCAGAAACATTTACTTTATTATTATTTACAATAACATTAGTTCCTTGTTTTACTTCAATTCCATCAATTGTACCATAAGAATTTCCAGTACAATTTTTAGATTTAGTAGCAACTACTGTATTGTTTTCAATAAGTACATTAGTTCCACCAAAATTCATAATACCTAAAGTACTAGCTAAACCTTTACGATCTCCACCAGTCCAATCAATATCTATATCATGACCTTCAACAATAACAGTATTATTTGCAATAATGACATTATCGCCTAGGTTATTAATACCTTCTGTTACTTGGTTGGTACTACCTTCAATATAACTCATATTATCATCATTAATTATATGTATATAATTATTGATTATTGTTACATTTTCACCTTCATTCTTGAAAGCAGTTTCATAACGGGATGTATTAAGAGTAATGTTACTTATAGTACTATTTGATGCATCTTCAATAATGTATATATAACCTCCATTGATTATTGCATTATCTCCAGTTAATGTAACACCAAATTTATCTATTATAAATACTTTGTCAGTGAAATTACCACTTAATATGATATTATCATAAGCATTAATATTGGATGTTGTACCTTCATTGTCAAAGTATCTTCTGAAGTTACCATTAGTAACAGTAATTGTATTTGCTGTTTTAAGGTTATTTTCTTTTTTACTAGTTTTATTATTTACTACTGAATCTAAATCTATTTTTTTAGTAGTTGTTAGTTGTGTTTTAACTGCATTACTTATACTTGAATCTACATTCTTGTCAGTCAAGGAATTACCAGTATCTGAAATAATATTATCAGAACCTGTATTTTGTGTTGAATCATTTGTAACAGTAGTTGCTGTCACAGTACTAATTCCTATAAATAATACAATTAATGTAGCTACTAAAAGAAAAAGTTTTCTTTTTTCATACATGTAATCAGTCCTTTTATTATTTAATATATAATCAAGTTATTTCTAAATTAAACAAAAATGTTTTATAATATTTTAAAACTACTTGATTATATAAAATTTATTATATTCTTTTTAAATAATAAAATTTATTATTTTTTTTGAACATGAATGGAGTAATGTGTAAGAAAAAACATGATTTAAGGGTTATTATAAATTTAAAAAGTTATATGAATTTATTTTTTAATCTATTTAAAATTAGTTGTTTATTGTTTTTAGTTATTTTTAAAAAAAATTAGAAGAATTTATTAAATTAAATTCTTCCATTTAATTATTGGGGGTATGTGTTGTTACCAGTACTTGCAGTATTTCCTGTAAATGTGTTACTTGAAATTTTCATAGTAGCACTGTTATAAACAGCTCCACCTTTTTGTTTTGCACTATTTTTAGTGAATATATTTTTGGTAATTGTCGCATTCTTTGCATTGAATATTGCTCCACCGTTACGTGCAGAGTTTCCAGTAAATGTATTATTGTTTACTGTGAAATTACCTATATTATATATTGCTCCACCAGATACACTTGCTACACAATATGTAATTGTATTATTGGTAGTTGTTACGGTATTGTTGGAGTATATTGCTCCTCCATATACTGCTTTGTTTCCTGTTATTTTATTGGATTTGAGTGTTACTATTCCTTTGTTTGCCACAGCTCCTCCAGTTTGTGATGCGTTGTTATATCGTATTGTATTTTTCTCAATAAGTGCAACACCACCATTATATATTGCTCCTCCATATTTTCCACGATTATTTTCAAATGTGTTTGAGGTCATGGTAGCATTTGCATTGTTAAACATTGCACCACCTAATTGACCAGCAGTGTTTAGTGCAAATTTATTGGATGTTACTGTGATGTTTCTTGCATTATGTACTGCTCCACTCCATTGAGTTGCAGTATTTGATGTGAAATTATTACTTCTTAAATCCATTACTCCAAAGTTGTAGATTGCTCCACCATTTTTAGTCACATGGTTTGAAATGAAGTCGTTAATAGTAATTGTATTTACTTTTCCACTTGCATATAGTACACCACCAAATGCTGCACTATTATTGATAAATCTATTAGATTTTAGAGTAACATTTCCTTTACTGTTAATTACACCACCAGATTTAGTTGCATTATTATTTGTTACATTGTTACTTGTCATTGTAAGGTTTCCAGCATTGAGAATTACTCCACCATAATTTCCACTGTTTGTTTTAAATATGGATTGTGTTATTGTCATAATTCCATTATTATATATTGCTCCACCTTGATTTGCATAGTTATTAGTAAATGTAACTTTACTTAATGTTAATAGTCCATTATTATATATTGCTCCACCATTACTAGTGTTACCTTTGGTAAATTGAACATTTGTAATGCTTATAGTATAGCCTTTAGCTATGTTTAATAATTGATTTTTATTTTGTCCATTGAATATTATTGTTTTATTAGTTAAACCTACAATTTTTATTGTTTTTGCAGTTGTTGTTGTAGTGTTAATTACTATTGGTTTAGTTAGAGAGTATGTGTCTGATTTAGCATTGTTCATGGTTACAAGATTTATAGTTCCACCATTAGCAACAATTGTTAATGCATCAGTTAATGTTGTAGGACTATTTGCTGAAAATCCACTTCCTGTTCCATTATGACTTGCATAAATCATTTTAGTTGTTTGATTTCCAGTAAGGATAATTAATCCATTTTTAAATGTTTTTGAACTACTATTAAATTGATCGTTTCCATAGAAAGTTAATGTTATGTTATTTTTACCTTGTAGTGTTGTTGGTGCTGTAAATGTAAATTTAATTGTTCCATTATTGTTTGAGGTTCCAAGAATAATAGTATTATTGGTGTATTTTAGTACTTCACCATTAATTGCAATACTTATATTTCCATTTTTAGTAAAGAAACTATTAGTTAAATCACTAACTCTAATTGTAAGAGTTGTACGATTTCCAGTGTATGTATATGTTGTATTATAGTTAATAGAACTTTTTGTTTTCTGCACTGTTAATGTATTTGTTGCATTAGATTGTTTCAATGTGTTATTTCCATTATATATCACTACTATGGAGTATTTTTTTGTTGATACAAAGTTAGTTGATACAGTATATTTGTATGTAGCAACACCATTTGATACTTTAGCAGTACCTACTGTATCACCATTAATTTTTATGGTTACAGTTCCACTGTTAACTTTTTCTCCATTACTTGTAGTAACTGTAGCTTTTATTGTAGTTGTATTACCAATTATTCCTGTTGCACTATTTACTGTAGTGGTTGTTGTAGTTTGAACTCCTAATATATTACTTCCTTCTCCAGAAGAATGATCTTTATTTCCATTATAAATTACATTTATGTCATATACTCCTATATTCATAGTATTTGGTATTTTATAAATGTATGATGCACGTCCTGTGCTTAATGTTTTAGTAGTTAGTGTTTCTCCATTAACTATGAATGTAACATTTCCTGTTAGTTCAGCATTATATGAATCTGTTACACGAGCTGTAATTGTTACATTTTCTCCAGGTAATCCTGTTACTTTTGTAACATTTACAATACTTTCTTGCAGTGTTTTATTAAAGTTTAATGAAGCTGTTCCAGTACTGTTTTGGAAGTTATTACCGGTTACTGTTGCAATAATTGTGTATCTTGTTGTAGAAAATCCTGTTGTTGAGTTACAGGTTATTGTTGCTTTTCCATTAACTACTTTAGCTGTTCCTATTTGAGTTATACCAATTCTAAATGTCACAGTTAGATTTTTTAAATCCGTTCCTGTTGATATTACTGTAGCTGTAAGATTAAATGGTTTTCCAAGTGTTCCTTGCATTGGATGTACAATTATATTTGTGAAGTATATGAAGTTATTTGTAACTTTATTTGTTTTATGACCGATATATACTGCTTTATCACCAGAATATTTTGTAGATTGTAATGAATTTTCAACTACTGTATTATTAATAGCTTGTTCAGTTAGTTTTACTGCATATTCACTTGCATTTGTTTGTATTGTGTTTTTTGTGATATTGTTATAGAAACTATTTCTCATAAGCATAATGCCTTCATCACCATAAGGTATTGCATCTGAATGTAATGCTGGAATTATAGTTCCATAAGGCATTTGTTTTGTTGTAATGGTATTTCCTGTAATTGTATTATATGATGATTGGTATCCTGCAATTCCATAAGGATGTGATGCTTCAGCATATAATATATTATTCATTATTTTATTGTTTCTTGTACCATACATTTCAATAGTGTATACTGCAGCTCCACTTGCATTTATAGTATTATCTATGAATGTTGTATTTAGACAAGATTCAAGAGTTAAACCATACACGTAGTCTCCTCTATTTGTGTTATTGTGTAATGCTTTAACATTAAATGTATTATTTTCTACAAGAGTATTTACACTGTTTAATCCAGCAATAAATCCTGTAGCAAAGTATCCTCCAGTTACATTTACTTGGTTGTTTCTAAATGTGTTATTTGTTGCATTTGATGATGTAATTGATGAACCCCATGGAGCTCCTAATACTCCCATACCATAAGTATATGGTCCAAGACTAGTTACACTGATTTTATTATTGGTAACTGTGTTATAGTCACTTTCATAGTATATGTCTATTCCAACAACACTATTTTTGAAGTCATCATCAGGGTGTTTGTATTGCTTAAAGTTTGAGGTTATTACAACATCATTATTATTAATTACATTGTATGATGAGTATATTGCAACAATACCATAATTATGTAATACTTCATATATAGCACCTATTTTATCTTCAAACATTATTTCATAGGTATATGAAATGTTTTGTGAACTTTGATTTAAACGAACTTTATTATTTGATATATTATTTAAGTCAGATGCATATGCAAATATATTATAATTCAAGTAATCTCCTGATGTAGTTATAGTGTTATTTACTATAGTGTTACCTCCAGAAGAATATAAGAATATACCAAAACTTTCCCATTTATCATAGTTATTAATGGTTACATTACTTATTACACAATTACTTACTTCATCAAGCATAACTCCATGTCTGTTAACACTTGAAGTATCATAGTTAATGATTGTTACATTAGTTAATGTAGATGCAGATGCATCAGTAGTAAAGTCAATAGAACCATTATATATTATACAATTTTGTCCTATTACATGTACTTTCATTGGGAATACAAAGTCTTTTCCACTAAATGTTCCTCTAAGTATAACTGTATCATTTTTTAATATAGCTCTAGTATCTGCACCATCAGTAGAGAAGTAATTTGCATAATTCTGTGAAGTTATAATTATAGTTTTATTTGAATCTTTAACATCATCTACAGAACCATTTACTGGTGGAACATATGCTAATTCTAATCCAATTCCACTAGAACAATTTAATATATTTGATTCATCAACTAATACATGTGAATCTTCTATAAGTTTAGCTCCAGCTTCACTGAAATCAATAGAAGCATAACCATAACTTTGAATTCTATTTTTTGTTACAGATATATAGTTTATTTTTTTACTAGAAGATTGTTTTTTAAATAATATTCCTACTTTTTTACTAGTAATATTATTGCCTTCTATTGTAATGTTAGTATATTTACCTTTTGAGTAAATACCATAACCTTCAGATGACATTAAACTGTTATTTGCTATAACAATTTGACTTCCACTAATAATAATACAAGGACCATCATTTGATGTTATGGTGTTATTGGTAAGTATAGCTCCATCTCCTCCAATTTCAATACCTGTGGTTGAACTATTTACATGTACTATATTATTAGATACAATTGCACCTTCACATGCATAAATACCTTGAGCTGTAGCATTTACTTCATTGCCTATAATTGTATTGTTGGTAAAGTCTTGTGTAGATATACCTCTGTATCCATATTCTACTTTATTTTTTGAAATAATGTTACCAGTTCCCATAATTTGGATACAGTAACTCCATGATGTGTCTCCACCAGTTACAGTATTTCCAGTCACATTATTGTAATCACAATATCCTCCTTGGAATAATCCAGATCCCCAGAAACTAAAGTAGATTCCATTTGCTTGATCACTATGAACAGTGTTATTTACAATATTATTATAAAAACTTAAACCTAGTGCTAATGCAGTATGTGTACGGTTCATGTCTGTTCTATGTGATGTTTCAAGGTAGTTGTCAATAATTAAACTATTGTTCATTTGATCTGCAGCCATTGCAAATGCAAATGGTCCGTTTACATGTATCGTGTTATTTGCAACAAGAATGTTTTTTGTTACATTAACATAAATTCCACTACCATAATAATTACTATTTTCTATAGTTAAATTTGTAACAGTTGCACCAGTTGAATTAATTCCTTGAATATTAACAGTACAATTGTATAATTTTGCAGTTTTTCCTGTACTTGTTATAGTAATATTGGTTTTATCTATTGTGAAATTAACATTAGTAAATGTTCCTTGTAAATCTAATAAATCTCCTGATTGAACTAAACTTGTTGTTTGTGTCATATTTGATGTTTCATTGAATCGGAAATAATAATTATAATTATTACTTGTTATTTTAGTTGTTGCTTGTTTGATTGTCTTTGTCGGTGTTGTATTTACAATATTTTTGTCACTTGAGGTTGTTTGGATAGTTTTAACTGTTTTACTAGTAATATCATTTGTACTAGTTATGTTTGTATTAACATCTGAAATATCCTTATTTAAACTATTATCTTGATGATTTATATCATTCGATGTATCACCAGCAGATACACAGCTTAAACCAACCATAAATAAAACCATTGTTATTAATAAGAATTTATTAATGGTTTTCATTATTTCACCTTTTTATTTTCATAAAATATTTTTTTTCATTTTCGTTTATTTTCAATATTCTATGATGGTTATATTTTTATTTTAAGAAATTAATTAAATTAACTAAAAAATATTTCAAATTTAATTTATTATATAATCAATTTTAAAATTTAATAATGAAAACTAATTAGAATTAATTTATACTTGTATGTATGTAAAAATAGGAATTAGGTTGATATTTTACTAAATAGTAATGGTATGTAATTAATTAGATTAATAACAACAATAAAAACAGCTATTATTAATAAAATGCTAAAAATAGTTTTAATAATTCTTTTTTCCTTAAATAAATATTCAGGATCTTTTTGTATTTTATGTGATGTTCTTAGTTTGTTTTTCATATTGTTTATCTCCTTTTTTTTTAAAAAAAAAGGATTGGATATGTTGTTCATAGTATATGTATTATGAACTAACCATAACCATTTTTCCAGTTTCAGGATCCTTGTATACTTTTCCCATTTCCTGATATCCTGAACCTGATTGTGTTACACTTTCAGGGTTTTCATTAATGTCTTGTGTTTGATCTTCTAATTCTGTAGTTTGTGTGGCAGTTTGCATAGCTTCTTGTTTTTCTTGTGGTGACATATCGCTATTGGTTATATTTTCAATTCCAGTAGCCATTACTGCGAAGATTAAAAAACCCATTGCTAATACTAGCATAAGATCAGTCATGTTCACTGCTGAAGACATGGGATCTATATCTGTTTTAGTTTTTCTAGTTCTTCGTCTGAGAGTCATTATATCACCTCAAGAATTACTTCTGCTAAATCATATAATGTTGCAACATCTTCTTCATACCATCTACTACGTATTGCAGATATTACAAAACATAAACTACCTGAAGCTAACCCTGCAGTTGTCGTGTTAAATGCTACAGTTAAGTTTGAAGTTAATGTAGTCATATCTCCACTACCTAAAGCAGCAAGACCTGGCCCCATTGGAATAATTGTACCAAGTAATCCACAACCAGAACCTATTTTTGCTACTATATCTAATTTTTCAAGTGATTTTGCTATTTTAAATTCTTGATCTTCAAGAAGGTTTCTAGCTAATATTTCACGTGTTTCTTTATCATATAATTCTGTATCTAATTTTGCTACAGAACATAATAAATCTTTATCATTCTTAGTGAATTTTGTATGATTAATAACTTGACAAATTTGTTCTCGTGTTTCACATGAAGCAATATTTTTTATAATAATTTCTTTTTCTTGAGCAGTAATTGTTCTACGTCCTGTATATTCTGCAACTATTGATCCTAGTTCAACAACTGCAAATATGAGAAAGATTATCAATAATATCATTACTGGAAGTAGTAAACTTTGAGATACGACATTTAATATTCCAGATAATATTTCTCCTCCAGGAATTGTTGTTGCCATAGAGTAATCCTCCCTATCTATATATTCTTATCTTAATTTTTTAGTAATCTACTATTTCTTTTAGCATAAATAACACCTACAAACATTAAAGCAAGTATTGCTATTATCATGTAAGCTACGTTTATGATAGATTCTATTTGTATTGCTGTTCCACTTGTTGCTAAACTCATATTGGGCAGTATAATTAAACATAATACGAAATATAATCCTATAAATATCATGAAATTACCTAATACAATAGGATATGGTTTGTGAATTCTTTTAACAATCTCTGTTGAGAAAAGATATGTTAAACCCATAACTACTATGAGCATTACTGATGAAAGAGCACCTAAAGATACTGAGGATATACCTGTCATAGGAGCCACTATAAGTATTGATGTTAATATAGCTCCAAAACAACAAGGACATGGTGCAATTACAGCCATACTTGTGGTTGAACCAACATTGGTTCCAGTAATTTTCCAATCATATACAGTTTTAAATCCTGTTATAAGAATTACTATTGCAATAGCTGCAAATATATAACCAGTATAATTATATACAAATGTATATAATTGTTCAGTATATGGTTGAACAATATATGATAAAATAGTTAGACTAATTCCATAACCTGCTAGAATTTTAAGAACACCTTTCCGTGTAATACCTGCAAAACCTAATGTTAGTCCTATTTTGATACCAAATATTAAAACTGCTGCTAGTATTCCATATTGTACAAATTGTTCAAACATTCATCATCCTCCTAATTCTTTTTTTAATAAAAAAAGAAAAAATATTCAAAGTATATTGTGTAAAGTCTTTGAAAACTTTTTTGAATTTTTATAAGTATATATTTATTTTTTAATAAGTATTAATATTATTCATTTTTTTTTAAAAGATAACATATTAATTTTAATAGTTTAGTCTAAAAAACTGTAATTTCCGTGTTAAATTTAATTTTTGAACATTTTAAATAATTTAATCTTAATTTAATTTAAATTTCATTGATTAGTATTTATGAATAAACATATATAATTCTTAAATTAGAATATTATTCATGAAGAATTATTATTGTATAAATTTCAAGTTTATTTGAATCGTATAATTTTTCTTCAAGTATTAATTGAAACGGAGGTTAAACTATTAATATAAAAAGGAGTCATGTTATTTTAACTTCCCTAACAATATTATTTGTATTAGTCTCAATAACTGCAATTTCTGCAGAAAACACGGATAATTTAACAGATGCTGGTGATATATCTGATAATTATGAAAATACATTTAATAATGAAGTTAATGATAACACTGAAAATTCAATTACTACAAATTCATTAAATTCAATTCAAACGAATAATCAAATATCCAATGATGATTCGGAGAAAGATATTGAAAATTCAGAAAAAATTGATCCTGATATAAGATTAAATAATGATCCATTGGAACCTGGAAAAAATACTACCTTTATAGCAATACTACCTGAAGATGCTACTGGACAAGTAATATTTAAAATAAATGATGTTAAAGTATCTGAAAAAATAGAAGCTTCAAGAACAGTAATGTACACATATCAAGTTCCAACAAATTTTAGAAATCCTACATACACATTAACATTAGTATACTCAGGAGATTCTACATACAATATGAAAAGAGTAAATACAACTCTATCATTAAGAGCTGATGAAATAAATGTAAATCCAAACATGACTGTTGAAGATACTACAGTAAAATATGGGGATATTGTTAATATAACAGTACATTTACCTTCAGATGCATCAGGTAATGTTGTATTTAAACTTAATAGAAAAACAATTTCAGATAAAATTTCTATTGTGAATGGTTCTGCAGTATTTTCATATAATGCTACAGCAAATCCTGGAAGTTACAGATTACAAATATTATATAGTGGAAACTATAAATATGCTGGAAATATGACTAGATGTAATTTAATTATAACTAAATTAAATTCAACTGCAACAACTAATAATATAACATCAAAAGCAGGTTCTAACACTACATTCACAACACGTTTTGTTGATGAATTAGGTAATCCTGTAAATAATACCTATGTGGTTTATAAATTAAATCAAGTAACTATTGGAAATGCAACAACTGATGAAAATGGATATGCAACATATAGTTATATACTACCTTCATTATTCAATGCACAAAATTATACAATAAATGTAATCAGTAGGGAAACAAAAACTGTGGCAGGAACAAGAATAAATGCAACATTATCTCTAACACAATTATCTACAAAAGTAGAAGTACCTAGAGTAATAGCTAAAATAAATGATACAGTAACTATTGGTGCAACAATAATTGATGAAAATAGCAATAATGTATTACAAGGAAGAGTACTATTTTATCAAGATGGTAAACTAATAGCTAGAGTAAATGTATCTTTAGGACATGCATTATATTCATTCAAACCAACTACTAATATTGCAAGAATATATAATATAACAGCAGAGTATATTGGTTATTGGAAATACGCAAATTCCACAAATAAAGGTATATTAAATATAACCAAAATCGGTACTTATACAACTACAAGATATGTTGATGCAAAAAGTGGAATGAATGTAGTTCTTTCAGCAAGTGTCAAAGATAAAAACCAGTTAAATATTAATGGAGGACAAGTCCGATTTACTCTTAATGGTACTGAAGTTGGAAGAGCAGATGTTATTAATGGAGCAGCTAATCTAACATTCAATACTGGAATACGTCCTGAAGGAATTTACAGACTTAATGCAACATACATGGGTAGTGATTCATATTATTCAAGTCACAACCTAAATTACATGAATGTATCTACACTTAATACAAGAATAGTTGGAAGTCCAATCTATGTTACAATTGGTCAAAAAACTAACATAACAGTCACAGTTCTTGATGAAACTAATCATCATGCAGAAAATGGTACAATAACATTCACATTAAATGATACAGTAATTGGAAAAACACAAGTTCATAATGGAACAGCAAGTATCCAATACACACCACCTAATAAATACAATGGATTAACACTACGATATATAGCAAGACTAGAAGCAAATCAATATTATAGTTCTACATACACTGTTAATAATATAACAATATCCAGTCTATCTGATGTTTATGTAAGTCCAAAGGGTAATGATAGTAATATAGGAAGTAGTTCAAAACCATTTAAAACAATTACATATGCAGTAGGACATGTAAGCACATTTGGAACAGTACATATATCAGCAGGAACTTATTCAGAATATAATATAATGTTAAATAATTCTATAAAAATAATAGGTTCTAGTCTAAATAATGTAATTATCAATGGAAATAATAAAGGTAAACCAATATTTACCCTAACTAAAGAAAATACATTCATTACATTAAGTTATATGACTATTACAAATGGTTCCAGTAACACAAATAGAAGTGCTGGAGCAATAGTATCACATGGAAAATTAAATATTTCCAATGTATTATTCAAAAATAATAAAGCATATGGAAATTATTCTGCAGGAGCTATTTACTCAGTAGGTTTATTAAACTTAACCAACACATACTTCACAAATAACTTTGCAAAATCAGTTAATGCAGAAGGTGGAGCACTACGTTTAATAAACAATACCACTAACATAAATTCAGCAACATTCTCTGGCAATAATGTTAACGGTGCTAATAATACTGGAGGAGGAGCAATATACCTTCAAGATGGTGATTTAGTAATAAATAATGCATCATTCACATCAAACAAAGCAATGGGACAATATGTATTAGGAGGAGCTATAAAAGCAGCATATGGAGATATAGTTATAACTAAATCATCCTTCCATAAAAACACAATAAATGCCACAGGATATGGTATAGGTGGAGCAATAAATAGTCTAGGTGCAGGATTATACATCAATGATACAAAATTAACTGAAAACAAAGCATATGGATCAACAATAGCAGGTGCTGGAGCATTATACATACAATATGCAGTAGCAGATATTCAAAACAGTGTAATTAATTCTAATTATGCTAGAGCTCAATCAGTAATTGGTGGAGCAATAGAAGGTTATGAAGCATATATTGACTTTAAAAAAGATACATTTAAAGATAACAAAGCATATGCATCAAAAACAAATGCATTTGGAGCAGTACTCTATCATGAAAAAGGTAATTTAACATTCAATGGATGTAAATTTATTAACAATTCATTAAGCTCTGCAAATATATCCATTGGTGGAGCATTATATATCAATGCTAACACAACAATAGTAAAATCTGAATTCATAACAAACAATGTAACAGGTAAAAATATTGGTGGTGGAGCAATAGCAAACATGGCTAAAATGAATGTTACAAGAACAAACTTCATAAACAACAATGCTACAACAATGGGTGATGCAATAACATCACTATCCAGTGCTGAAAATACAATTGAAAACAATTACTGGGGATCAGAAGAACCAGTATGGAAACAATTACTCAATGGAATATCAACAAAACCAAAAACATATTCAAAAACACAATTCACATATTAGAATATAAAAAAAATATATTCTATGTTTTCTTTTTTTAAAAAAATTTAACTTATCTTATTCATTTCAATTAATGAAAACTATTTTACACTAAAATAGGTCCTTTTCAAATTAATTTTTATAAAATATAGTTCTTCTTGAAAAATTTAAACCATATTAATTATAATTTAAGATAATGACTAGCCCCACAAAAAAGTAAAATAGATAGAAATAAATCATCTATATCAAAAAAATAACTTAGAAGCTATCTCAAATAAAATGGTATAAAAATTTAGAGATAAATTATACAAAACAAAAATCATTAGAATCTATCAGAAGAATCTGTAATAAAGAAGATTTAAATAATAAAATAAAAATAGAAAGAAGAAAAAGAATAAATCTAAAAAATAACTTAGAAAATCCAAAAATAAAAGAATTAACAAGTAAAGAAAAAAAACAATAAATATTGTTCTGGGCAATGCTAGAATACACACAGCAAAAATGGTGCAAAAAGCTGCAGAAATATTGAACATAAATTTAATCTTTTTAAAACCATACTGTCCATGTTTAAACCCTATAGAAGATATTTGGAGAATAATAAAAAAACAATCAATAAAACAAGATATAAATCAACCAAAGAACTAATAAAAATATTTAAAAATAAATTCTATGAAATTATAGATATAAAATCATTTTATGAAAAACTGGCTTAAATTAAATAGTATAAACTTTTAAAGAAGAACTATAAAACAAGAAATAAAAAATACAACAGAAAATCTAGAAGATTTCTGTGAAAGTACATCAATTAAAAACCATTTAAAACTAGATGTAATAATATTTTAAAAAAATAAAAAATTTTATGAAATTTAATTTTTGGTGGACACCATTTCATGTAGTTTTATTTTTCCTGAATTATAGCTTTATATAGTTTTCTTGTTTCTTTTATATTGTCAAATACATAGAAATTTTCAAATATTAGTGTAATAAAAAACATTAGTTGTAATATATAACTATAATTATATGTAATAATTAATAGATACAGGATATACTCAACTATTTTGAAAATAAAATTAATACAAAATAATCTTAAACCATGTTCATAATCACCAAGATATATTAAACCAAGTCCACATAAAGGAATCCAAATAATCCATGGTACAATACTAATAATATCTGAATAAAAACATGCAAGTATCAATAATAATAGGAATACTATTCCAAACTCATGTATTATTATATTTGTTTGTTCACTTTCTTTTAATTTTATTCGCTTGATTACTTTAAATTTATTTCCTAAAGGATAAACTATTATAAGCCACAACATCATTACAATAAGGTAACTCATTTGATTAAAAATATCTAAAGAGAGAACTAAAAATTGAAAAAATAAAGAAATATATGATAAAATAAATACCATATATTTATTAGTTCTTTTATACAATTCAACCACCTATTTTTTTTAAAAAAATTTAACCAATATTCGCCTAAATTATTTTCTGGAAGATATTTTATTTTATTTCTATTGTATTATTTGCATGGATGATTTGTGTCGTAGTACTTGTTTGAGGGTTTGTTTCATCTGTTGTATAATATATATTATTATTTAATTTAATATTTTCTATTGTATCTTCATGAGATTTAATTTTTTGATTTTTGTTACTTATGTTCTGTTCTAATAAGTTACTATTACTTATTTGTTTAGTAGTATTTCCTATAATATGTGAATTATGATATATGTTTTGTGTTGATTCTATTGTTGTTTAAGTGCTATTACTTATAGAGTCATTTGCGGATACTGTACTTAATCCACATATTAGAAGTATTATGAACAAAAAGATAAAAGTATATTTATTCATATTTTTTTATCTCTTAGTTATTATACAAATAAAAAAAACATTATTAACTCTATTTTTTTTATTTAATTACATATTTCGCCGTTTTTTATAATTAATTAGATTAATTAATTCTTTAAATTCATAATCTAACTAATGTCGTTCATAATTAATATTCATATTTTATTTAAAATAATCATTATTAATTATGTTTATTTTTCCATTGTTTAAGTATATAAATATTATTATTTTTCTTAAAATTATTCATACTTAATTTAAATATAAACTCGGATTAATACTATTTTAAAGAAAAATAGATGTATGTATCTAGAGTAATACTTGAAATTTAATAATAAAGTCTATTAATATTCATAAAAAAAGTGGGTGAAGTAGGGGTTTATTGGATTGTAATTGGAATATTTATTGTAAGTTTGTTATATTTACTGTTTTCTCCATTTATGATAGTTAATGTTTGTTTTGATGTGCTTGTTGTTGGAATTGTATATTCAAATGATAGTATACTATTTGTTATAACTTTATTGTTTTCAATTGTTTTTCCATTAATTGTGTAATTTAATTTTATGGGTGTTTTTATACTGTTATTAAATATGTCTAGGAATTTAATTGAGATTTTTGTTTTATTTCCACTATGTGTAAAGTTAAGTGAAGTTGTATTTGTATGTATTGTTTGCTTTTGAATAGTTAGTGTTGTTGAGTTTCTATTTGCATTTTTATTTCCATCTCCTCCATATACAATACTTAGATTATATGTTTTAGCACTATATGATGATGGTATTATGTAGTTAATTGTAGCTGTTCCATTTTTAATACTGATTGTGGATCCAATTGTTTTTCCATTTATCTTAAATACTACTTTACCTGTTGTTAGATATTGATTTCCACATTTAATTTCTACTGTTATTTGAATTGTTTTTCCCGCGTTTATTTTTGTTGAGTTGGTGTTTATTGTTATTTTTGTTGTTACACTTCGTTTTGGTATGGTTATTGTTTTATTTTCTTCTATTTTAGAGTTATCTGATGTGATGATTATTGTTGTTTTATATTTTTGTTTATTCCATGATGTTGGTATAGTGTAGTTTATGATTGTAGATGTACTTGTTATCTCATGTTTGTTGATTATTGTAATACCATTTATTTTAATAGATATTTTTCCAGTATTTTTATTTGTTGTAATATTAAATAAGATGTTATTATTGTTATTTGTTAGTTTGTAGTTTATATTAGCTGTTAGTTGTGTTGTTATTATTTCTTCATTATCTATTGATATTATGATTGTTTTTGATGAATTACTGTTGATTGTAAGTGTCCCATTGATTATATAATTATTTTGGGTTGTAGTATCTTCTAATTTAACTATTCGTGGTGGTAGTGTACCATTTAAGGTTTTATTAGTATTTAGTGTATTTAGATTTATTTTGATTTGAGTATTTTCGTTAGTAATGGTTCTAGTAACAGTCATAACAACCCATGTATTTGGTGTAATTCCTATTTTTCTCCATCTTGGCTCATTTACTCCCCACCAGTTATTTTCAATTGATTTAATAAAGGTACTAGGTGTATATATTTCTATATAATTTTCAGCTTCATTATCTAGAAGTACACAATTTTCTAAATCAATATAGTTATTATTATAACTATGAATACTTCCACCACTTTCACCTGCACTGTTTTCTTGGAATATGGAGTTTCTTACATATATTGTACCATAGTTTTGAGAAACTTCTGTTGAATTAAATCCCACTATTGCTCCACCATTTTTTACTGCACTGTTTTCTGTAAAGTTGCAGTAAAGAATTGTTAAATTTCCATTTTCGGATGATGTCCAGGGAATATTTTTTATTGCTCCACCATTTTCTTCAGCATAATTTGAATTAAATAAACAGTTTATTACTGTGAAATTATTGGTATTTAGTATGGCTCCACCATCTTTTCGTGCATTATTTTCTATAAACTGGCTATTAGTTGTATTTGTAACTCCTGTAGAATATATTGCACCTCCAAAGAATGTTGCTGCAGTGTTATTGATAAATTGAGAATTATTTACTATCAATACTCCTTTTGCATTATAGATTGCTCCACCACTTGTCGCACGATTTTTTATAAATTTTGAATTTTTAACTGTCATGCTTCCTATTGAATTATATATGGATCCACCTACTGTTTGCACATAATCATTTGAAAATGTTGAGTTTATTATATGAGTGGTTCCATAAGTGTTTATTGAAGCACCATATGCTGCATAGTTATTTGAGAATTCTGAGTTTGAAATAGATAATGTTCCATTATTTGTAATACTACCTCCTATGAATCTGTTGGTAGTTTCAGCTCTGTTATTAGTAAATGTGGAATTTTCAATAATTAATGTTCCAAGATTTGTAATAGCTCCACTATTTTGTGATGTGTAATCTTTTAATATTATGTTAATTAATTGTAAGTAACCTGTTTCGGTTATGTTGAATATGCTTTTTGTATCATTTGCTATGAATATTGTATTCCTGTTTTGGCCAGTGATAGTTAAATTCTTTGTAATAGTCATTGATTTAAGATAATATGTTCCTTCTGTGATATGTATATGTGAATTATTTGTTATTTGATTTAAATTTGTTTGATTTAGTGTAGTATATGGGTTTGTTATACTTCCATCTCCAGTAATTATATTTGATGAAATATTAACATACACATCAGTATAATCTGATTCTTTTTTAATTATTTTTTGTGTACTTACAGTATTATCATAATTTCTATCAATAGATATAGTATCTGTATTTAAATCATCATTGGAATTAGTAGTATTGTCAGCTGCTGATATTGTTGTCACTGTTAGTAATATGAGTATAATACATAAACTTAGTAAATATGATTTTTTCATGATAAAATTTATCCTCCTATTTTATTAATTTCATGTTATATGATATATGTGAAGTATTATATTTTATTTTATTTTTTTTAAAAGACTATTTATTAGTTGAATTAACTTGTTTTAGAAATTATTATTCATTAAATGAGAATATTTTTTCTGAAAAGATATAATAATATTAAGATAGATATATCCTATTATTAAATAAAGAATAATAATCTTATCTATTAACTATTATTTTTTCTTTATATTCTCAGGAGATTTAAAAAAAATGAAAGGAGTTATTTTATCTGGTGGACATGGTACAAGACTAAGGCCATTAACACACACAGGACCCAAACAACTTATTCCAATAGCTAATAAACCAGTTATTGATTATGCTATTGAAGACTTACGTGATGCTGGAATAACAGAAATAGGTATAATTCTTGGAACAAACATGCCTAACAAAATAAAAGATGCATTAGGTGATGGATCTAGGTTTGGAGTAAATATCACCTATATTATGCAAGGAGAACCAAAAGGATTAGCTCATGCAGCAGCAACAGCTAAAGATTTCGTGGATGGTGATTCTTTTGTAATGTATCTTGGAGATAATATATTAAAATCAGGAATTGAAGAATTTGTAGCTGGTTTTGATGAATCTGATTTTTCATCAAGATTACTATTACAAGAAGTACCAGATCCAAGACAATTTGGAGTAGCAGAATTAAATGACGATGGTGAAATAATAAACCTAGTTGAAAAACCAGAACATCCAAAAAGTAACTTAGCATTAGTGGGAATATATTTATTTAAAAACAATATTTTTGATGCAATTAGTAAAATAAAACCTTCATGGAGAGATGAACTGGAAATCACTGATGCAATTCAAAAACTAATTGATGATGGATTTAATGTAGATTCATTTGTTGTTGAAGGATGGTGGAAAGACACAGGTAAACCAGAAGATGTTCTCGATGCAAACCAATTAATTCTTGAAACAATTAAAACAGACATCAAAGGAACAGTAGAAGATGATGTTAAAATCAAAGGAAGAGTAGTTATTGGTGAAGGAACAATCATAAAATCAGGTTCTGTAATAAAAGGACCTGCAATAATTGGTGAAAACTGTGAAATCAAAGGATATGTAGGTCCATACACATCCATTGGAGATAATACTAAAATAATAGAATCTGAGATAGATTCATCTATTATTATTGGAAACTCAGTAATTCACTCTGATAAAAGAATAACAGAAAGTCTTTTAGGTCAAAATTCTAAAATAATCTCTGACAAAACAACTTATCCCAAAGGACGTAGTTTTGTAATTGGTGAAAATTCTATAGTAAAATTATAAGGATATGATAAAATGAAAGCAGTGATACCAGCAGCAGGTTTAGGAACACGTTTTTTACCTGCAACAAAAGCACAACCAAAAGAAATGTTACCTGTATTTAATAAACCAACAATACAGTATGTAGTAGAAGAAGCAGTAAATTCTGGAATTGATGATATTCTCATAATCACAGGAAAAGGAAAACGTTCAATAGAAGATCATTTTGATAGATCATTTGAACTAGAATATAGTTTAAATCAAAAAAAGAAGTATGACTATCTTGAAGAAGTACAAGAAATCACAGACATGGCTGATATTTATTATGTCAGACAAAAAAACCAGAAAGGATTAGGTGATGCAATATCTTGTGCTGAAAAACATATAGGTGATGAAGCATTTGCAGTACTTCTTGGAGATACAATAACATACTCACAAACACCATGTACAAAACAATTATTAAATGTTTATGAAAAATATGGTGGCTCAACTATTGCTATAGAAGAATTACCTGAACGTAAAATAGAACGATATGGAATTATTGATGGAAAATGTATAGAAGATAATATTTATAAAGTAGATAACTTAGTTGAAAAACCTAAACTAGAAGAAGCACCATCAAATCTAGGAATTACTGGAAGATATATATTAACTTCAGATATTTTTGATAAATTAAAATCCATAGAAGCAGGTGTTGGTGGAGAAATTCAATTAACAGATGCAATAAATGAACAAGAAAATGTATATGCAACAACATTTGAAGGAACTATTTATGACATTGGAAACACTATTGAATGGCTTAAAAGTTCTATAGATATGGCTTTAACTCATGATGATGCACGTAATGAAATATTAAAACACATGCAACAAAAAATAGATGAAAATCAGTAATTTAACATTCTCTTTTATTCCTTTTTTATAAGTTTTTTCACATAATCTGCGGATGACTCATAATTATAGTTTATCTCTAAACTTTTATACCATTTTATTTGAGATAGTTTCTAAGTTATTTTTTTTTGATATGGATGATTTATTTCTATCTATTTTACTTTGTTGTGTGGCTAGTCATTATCTTAAATTATAATTCACATGGTTTAAATTTTTCGAGAAGAACTATAAATTCATGATAAATTCGAATAAGTAAATGAAAACAATCCAAATAAAGATAAAGTCAATTCAACAGGTAAAAAAATATTGAAAGAATGAATGAAAGATTAAAATATACAAAGAAATGAATAAAAATACCCTGAAAATAACTAAAACACAAAAAAATATAAAAAAAATTCACTAATTTTAAAAAATAAAATTAATATTGTGTCATCCTCATTTTTTTAAAAAAGTATTTATTTAGTGAAATTATATATCACTTGGGTTGGTAATTTCACCTTTGATTGCAGATGCTGCTACAACTGCTGGATTTGATAAATAAACATATGATTTTGCACTTCCCATTCTACCAAGGAAATTTCTATTTGTAGTAGAAATACAAGTCATATCATCTGTCATAACACCCATATGAGCTCCAAGACAAGGACCACATCCTGGATTACAGATTATTGCATTAGATTCAAGTAATGTTTGTATAATTCCATTATCAATTGCTTTTTGATAAATTTCACGTGAAGCTGGAAATACTAGTAATTGTGTGTCTTCATGTACTTTATGATTTTTTAGAATTTCTGCAGCCTGAACTAAATCTTCATATCGACCATTAGTACAAGAACCAAGTACTGCCTGATTGATGGATGTTCCTTTTACTTTATCTACATCTTCCACATTATCAACATTATGAGGACATGCTACTTGTGGTTGTAAATCATCAACATTAAAATCATATACTTTTTCATATTGAGCATCACTATCAGGGGTGGTTATAGTATAATTACTCACACCTCTTTTAGCTAAATATTCTTCTGTCTGTTTATTAGGAATCATGATACCATTTTTAGCTCCACATTCAATTACCATATTTGTCATGGTTAATCTACCATCAACAGACATTTTATCAATGGTATCTCCATGAAATTCAAGACTTTTATATGTAGCTCCATAAGATCCTAATTCGTTTATTATTCTAAGAATTAAATCTTTAGAGTATACATTTTCTTGTAGGGAACCATTAACATTAATTTTTAGTGACTCTGGAACATTAAACCATGTTTTTCCTGTTGCATAAACCATTGCAAGGTCTGTAGCACCCAGTCCTGTTGAAAAAGCTCCAAAAGCACCATAAGTACATGTATGTGAATCTGCACCAACTATTACTGATGATGGTTTTACATGTCCTTGTTCTGGAAGTACTTGATGACAAATTCCTTCACCTTGTATATACATATTTGGTATATTTTGTTTTTTACCAAATTCTCTTACAACTTGCTGAAATTCTGCTGAACCCATAGTATTTGCAGGTACATTATGATCAAAAACCAGAACTATTTTTTCAGGATCCCATACTTTATCTGCTATTTGTTCAAATACTTTTATGGTTGGAGGACTTGTTCCATCATGACTCATAGCAATATCTATATCTGCATTAATGGTATCTCCAGGTGCTACTTCTTCTTTGTTTGAATGTTTTGCTAAAATTTTTTCAGTTATATTCATGTTAATCATCATCTTTGGATGTTAGCTTTTTCTAATATTTCATCAAATTTTGCATTGGTGATTTCTTCACCTTTTTCACGTTCTTCTTTAACAAGAGTTACAATCTCTAATAGTTTTTCATTATCTACTTGAATGTTTAAAGTATCTAATTTTTCTTCTATCGCGGATTTACCTGAGTGTTTTCCAAGTACGATTTGTCTTTTAGTTCCTATCATTTCTGGAATGTATGGTTCGTAGGATAATGGATTTTGAAGTATTGCATCTACATGTATTCCTGATTCATGTCTAAATACATTGTTACCTACTACTGCTTTACTATCAGGTATTGGTATTTCACTGTATTTTGATACCATTTGTGATAATTCATTAATAACTGTGGTATTAAGACCTAAATCTTTATTGTATAAAAGTTTTAATGCCATTATTAGTTCTTCAAGTGATGCATTTCCTGCTCTTTCACCTATACCATTTACTGTTGTGGATATAGCAGAAGCACCTTCAAATAATCCTGCAATAGAGTTTGTTACAGCCATTCCAAAGTCATTATGACAATGTAGTGCTATTTCAATATCTAATTCTTTTCTAATATTTCTAACTAAATATTGCATTGCATAGGGGTTGATAGATCCTGTAGTATCTGCAATGTGGATTCTATCTGCTTTATGTTCTTGTGCTTGTTTATATACTTCAATTAGTTTTGGTAATTCTGTTCTTGTTGCATCTTCAGCAGAGAATGCTACAAATAAACCATGGTCTTTCCCATAATCCACGGCATCCATACATATTTTATTAACTTCTTCTCGAGGTTTATCTATTTTAACTTCTAAGTGTAAATCTGATAATCCCATAAATGTAATTATTCCATCTACATCAGCATCTAATGCTTTATCTATATCTTCTTGTTTTGCTCTAGTTAAACAAATAATACTAGCATCTAAACCTTCATTAGCTATTCTTTTAACAGCTTCTTTCTCATTCTCAGATACTCTTGGAAAACCTGCCTCTATTTGTGGAATTCCTAATTCATCAAGTTTTCTTGCAATTTCTAGTTTTTCATCTAATGAAAAACAGACACCAGGGGTTTGTTCTCCATCTCGTAGTGTAGTATCATATATATTTATTTTATCAGGTAGGTTGTATTCTACTTCTTCATTATATATACTTACAAATCGGTCCTTAATTTTAATTGCCTCCTCATTTGCAATAATTTTATTTTTTTGGAATTTGAAGTGTAATAATAATTGTTTTATTTTTATATTTAAAAGAAAATTAATTTTATTTAATATGTTAAATTATATATGTATATTATTTTTTTTAATTAATATTATTTGTTATTCAAGTTGTTCTAATAATCCTAGATATGAAGTTCTTTCAAAACCTGATGTTATATCCATTTTCTTAAATACTTCTATTATATTGTTTCTAATTTCTTCAATATCACTATCTTCTTCAGCAACGTATTCTATTTCCATATAATATCCTAACTTATTTAATTTATCTAAAGTTATAGTATATTCATCATACTTAAATATGCGTCTAACTTTATTTACAATAGCTGTTGGTCTAAAACCTAATTTCACGAGAATTTCAGTCATATTTTCTGTATTATCAATTTCCACTTCTACTTCTTTTCGAGTTTTACTTTTTGAATCTAATTTAGGTCCTTTGTATGTTAATATACATTTAAATTCTTCACCATTAGGTATTTCTCTAATTCTTAGAGCTTCATCACTTTTTTTAAAGTCTTTTTCTGATGAATTAAAATATATATCATGCTGTTTTTCACTATGAGAATAAATTCCACCAATTTCTTTAATTTTTTCTAGAGCTGTTATTTTATCATTTATTTTAGCTTTCATTTCTACTTCAATCATACTATCACTATTGTTTAATATGTTAGTGTTTTATTATTTTTATTCTTTTTACACTTTTAATTGATAGGTATATTTATAAAGTAAAAAGATACATATATAAATACATAATATGTTATTTGGTATTTTTTTTAAAAAAGATAATATAAAAAAAACTAAAATGAGTGATTGTAGTAAAAGTTTCTTAAACCCCAAGATATGGATTAAAATTTTCTAAGAAATAACTTTTTATAAATTATTATTTATTTATAATTATGGTACTTAACTATTTTATTAATAGTAATCTCTCGTTACATATTTAATGCTAAATTTTTTATCACTTAAATGGAGGAGAAATAATGGCAGATGTAGAAATTAAAGTTGAAAATATCGTAGCATCCGCAACTTTAGGTAAATCATTAGAATTACCTAGAATCGCACCAGCTTTAGAAAATGTTGAATACAATTTAGAACAATTTCCTGGATTAGTATTTAAACTTAAAGACCCTAAAACTGCTGCTTTAATATTTGGATCTGGTAAATTAGTATGTACTGGAGCAAAGTGCATTGAAGACTCTATAAAAGCAATTCACATGACTGTAGATAGAATAAGAGAGTTAGATACAGAAATACCAGAAGAATTTGAAATAAAAATTCAAAATATAGTTGCATCAGCAAACCTAGGTAAAGTTCTAAATCTAGAAGCAGTTGCATTAGATTTAGAAAATACTGAATATGAACCAGAACAATTCCCTGGTTTAGTATACAGATTATCTGATCCAAAAGTAGTATTATTATTATTTGGATCTGGTAAAGTAGTATGTACTGGAGCAAAAACAGCAGATCAAGCTTTATTAGGTGTTCAAAAAACTAAAGAAAGATTAATTGAATTATACCTAATTGAAGAGTAGATTTACTATAAATGAATCCAATATTAATGAGATAATTTATTTATACTCCAACAAAATAATCCCCCAACATAAACACCCACAACAATCAATAAAAAAAATAAGATGAAAAAAAGGTAAAATAAATTTATTAAGAAAAACAAATAGAAAATATAAGAATAATATTCTTAAAAAAAATCTAATATAATAAATAAAATGATTAATAATACCTCAATTAATTTATCATTCTTGTTTTATTTTATTAAAAAAAATCGGTGATTTTTTGATTAAATTGGTAGTATTTGATCTAGACAATGTCTTAATAGACACGGAAACAATAGATGAAATAGCAAAAATAAAAGGTATTGAAAACGAAATAAGTGACATAACATTACAAGCAATGCAAGGAAAAATTCCTTTTGAAGAATCAATAAGACAAAGAGTTAAAAAACTAGAAGGCATAAGTACTGAAGAGATAGATGAAGCATTAAGAGATATACCCCTTAACAATGGTGCAATAGAAACAGCATCAGAATTAAAAAAACAGGGATATAAAATTGCTATCATCACAGGAAGCTTTGATGTTATGGCTGAAAGAATAAAAGAAGAAATAGATGCTGATTATGCATTCTGTAATATTCTAGAAGTAGAAAATGGAAAACTTACTGGAGAAGTTTCAGGACCATTAGTAACACAAAACAAAGTTGATGTACTTAGACAATTAGTCGATGACATAGGAATAACATTGGATGAATGTGCCGCAATTGGTGACGGGGCAAATGACCTTGAAATGATTAAAAATGCTAAAATAGGAATAGCATTTAACGCAAAACCAATCTTAAGAGAAAATGCTGATTTTGAAATAAATGAAAAAGACCTAAGGAAGGTACTTGATATAATGGCAGACGAAGAAAAAATTACTCAAGAAGAAGTAGTAGAAGAAACAATTGAACAAGAACCAGAAGTAACTGAAAACACCACTACTGAAGAAGAAATAGTAGCAGAAGAAGAAACTGAAGCTACAGAAGAAGTTGAAGAAACAGAAGAAGCTACAGAAGATGCTTCAGAAGAAGAAACAATTGATTACTCAATACTCAACTTCCAACAATTACTTCAATGTAAAAGAACTTTAGAAGCTGAACTCACAGATCTCAAAAATGTAAGAGATAAAATGAATGAAGAAACTAAAGAATTCAGAAAAGAACGTGACGAATTAAATCAACAACTCAAAGACACATTAAAAATAGCTTTAGAGAAAAGAAACACTCGTGACGAAATAAACAAAGAAGTAAGAGAAAACAAAAATCTCAGAAACGAATGCAATGAAGAACTCAAAAAAGTAGAATGGAATTCTGGTAAAAAAGAAATCTCAAATATACAAGCAGAAATCAATAAAATTGATAAAACAATACAAACAAAAGTATTAGACATCAGAAAAGAAAATGAGCTTGTAAAAAGAGTATCTGATTTAACAAAACAACTCAAAAAAATTCAAAGTGATGAAGAAGAAGAAAAAACAGCAGCTCAATTAAAAGAAAAATCAGAACAATTCCATCAAAAAGTAGTAGAATTATCTGACAAAGCACAAGCAATACATGAAGAAATGATTGAATACTTCAATCAAATAGATGGAATCAGAGAAAAAGCTGATGCAAAACACCAAGACTTCATAAATTCCAGAAACAATGCTACAGCAAAACATGAAGAAGTTAAAGCAAAACTTTCTGAAATTAGAAAAGTTAATAAATTCATGGATCAAGCTAAAGCAGCTCCTAAAGGAAGAAAAGCTGAAGAAAAATCAGATAATGATGTAAGAGAAAAAGAAGAAGCAGAAGAAATCTTCCAAAAATTCAAAGATGGTAAAAAATTAACCACAGATGAATTCTTATTACTTCAAAAATATAATATAATGTAATTTTGATTTCTTCAATCTCCTTCTTTTTAGTAGAGATTACAATTAATATGGTATAAAATGGGGTTTATCATTAAAATTGTTTTTATTGGTATAGTATCATATTAATTTTTTATTATTTTTTTAATAATCTTATCTTAACCCTAAAATAATTTTTTTAACATAATACATTATTTTTCAAAAAAAGTTTAAAAAAAGAAGTATTTTTGTATATTATTAAATTTCTTCAGATGAAGATATTCCATTTTCTTTGTTAATTTTAATAATATTATTTGCTAAGGGTTCCATTTCATTATCATGTGTAACAACTATCATTTGTGGAACAAAATTAATTTTACCAATAATATCAACTAATTCTTTTCTACGTTCTTCGTCAAGATGTATTGTAGGTTCATCTAGAATTAATAGTTCTGTTTTATTTTTAGTAATTACTTTAGCAATACCTAATCTTAATGAAAGGGCAAGTGCAATTCTTTCTCCACCACTAATCATGTTTAAATTAAGAGTGCTATTTCCATTTTTTACAGTAATACTGTAATCTTCATCTAATTTTATTTCAGGATATGGGAAATCAAATTCATTAAATAAGTTCATAGTATTTTTTTCGATTTGTGGTTTAATTGAATTTCTTAAATCTTTCTGAGCACCATCTTTACTATATACTTCTCTGATTTTAGTTAATAATTTAATATATTCTGTGAGATTATTTTGTTCTAATTTAATTTGGTCTAGTTCTTTAATTTTTTCTGTTTTTTCACTTAATCTTTCTTTATCACTAGTTCTGTTTGATTCTTCAACTGCTAGATTTGTTTTAATTTCATTGAGTTTTTTATCACATAATGTATATTTATTATGTATTTTTTCATGTTCTTCAAAGTCATAGGATAATTCATGAATTTTTGATGAAATATCTTGAATAGTTATATGGTCTTGTTTTATTTGCTCACTTGTATCTTGTTGTTCGTGTAATAATTGTTCTTTGTTTTGAATTTTACCAAGTAAGGTATGGTATTTTTGTTCTTGTTTTTCAAGGTGTTTAATGGTTCTATGAATATCATCTTTAACACGTACTGTTGTCATAATCTCCTTAATTTTATTTGTTTTTTCAACAATTTCAGATTCATATTCATCTCTTTTTATTATAATATCCTCAATTGAAGGTAGAATGGCATATGTTTTAGTATAATGGATATGATTTTGGTAATTGTTTTCTAGTGAATTTATCTGTTCTTTAATATTATTTATTTCAGATTGATTATCTTGATAGTCTTGTTCTATATTTAATCTACTTTTAAGATAATCTTTTATTTGACTAATGTCTTTATATAATTTAACTGATTCATTACTTCTATTTTTTAATAATGAAAGATCAATTTTTCCAACAGATTCTTCATATTCTTTTAATTCTTTTAATGAGGTATATTGTTTTTTATTTGCTTCTTTTAGTTCTTCAATTCTAGTTTCTGCATTTATTATTTCATTTTCATATTTTTGAGATAATTGTTCATGTTTTGAATGACTTATTTCTGATTGGCATATTGGACATTTATCTTTTGTATTTTTGAGATCTTTTAGGGATTTTTTAATAGTTTTAATTGTAGATTCCAAGGAGCTTAGTTCTTTTTCATTGTTCATTATTTTCTTTTCAAGAATTTCTTTAAATGCATTATTTTTTTCTTTTTCATTTTGAACTATTTTTTCTATTTCTTCAAGACTGGTTAAGGTATCATTTTTGAAAATTTTTTGAATGTAATCTAGTTGGATTCTATTTTCTTTATTTATATTTTCTCTTTCATTTTGTTTGCTGTGTAGTTCTTGTTTTTTAAGTTCATTTATCTTTGTTTCTTCACTTAATTTAGTTTTATTCTCTTCAAGTTGAGCAAGTGTTTCTTTTAATTTCAAGTAATTATCATGGTCTTTTTGTGTATTTTTAATGTTATTTTCGGTTTCTGTAATGTGGGTTATTGTTTCATTTATTTGTTTTAATTGTTGGGTTAGTTGTGTTTGTTCTTGTTTTATTTCTGTGATTTCTTTTAGTTTAGGTAAGGGTTTTATTTCTTTTTCTATTTTTTTTATTTTTTCTTCATCTGTAAGAATAGATTTAATTTCTGCATCTATTTTCTCTTTTCGTTGTATTATTAGGTTTAGTGTTGTTTGTTTTTCTTTAAGTAAGTTCATTAGAGTATCATGTTCATTTTTCTTTAAATCACTTTTTTTTCATATTTATTTTATTTTGTTCTAGTTCTTGTTCTAGTTTTTCTTTATCTGAATTTAATGAGATTATACTTTTTTCGGTGTGTTTTATTTTTTTAGTTATGTATTCTTTGTCTTGAACTAGGTTGTCATATTCTGATAATTTCCCAATATTTTCTTGTTGTGTTTCTTTGTATGTGTCAATTAGTGTTTTTATTTCTTCCCATGATTTTTCAAGAGCATCTAAATTTAATAGTTTGCTTATGAATTCTTTTCTCTCTGATGCTGTTTTTTCAACAAGATCAGTAATTTCACCTTGACGTATATAAACTGCATTTAGGAATGATTTTGAATCCATTTCAATTAGATTTTGAATTTCATGGTTAACAGTTCTATCTCCTTTGGCTTTCAAGTGATTTTTTCCATTTTCTTGGAAATATAATTCAGCTACTGATTTACTTTTATTTTTTCCTCTTTCTATTTTATAATGAGTACCATTGTGTTCAAAATATAATGTTACTAACATGTTTTCAATAACATCATTGGTTTTTGGAGATTTACGGATTAAATCATCTATTTTTCCTGTTGTATCTTTGAATAATGCATAACTAATAGCTTCAAGAATTGTTGATTTTCCTGCACCATTTTCACCAAGTATTAGTGAAATACCTCTATTAAATTCAATTAGGGTATGTTCATATGATTTAAAATTTTTTAGTTCTAATTTATTTAATATCATGGTATTCTCCTAGTTTTCTTCTTTATGAAATAATTTATTGTAATATATATCAGCAACTTCTTTAGCATTATTTAAGTCTTTGATGGATAGTTGCTTGTATAATTCAAGTCCTAGTGTTGCTATCTCTTCACCATAATCTGTTTCTAATTTTTCTTTTATAACATGTTCTGGTGTTAAATTATTTTCTTCAATGTTGTTTATTAGTTCATCATCATTTTGAGTAGGTTCAAATTTCATTCTAAGAGTTAATGTTATTTCACCTAATTCATTTTTTATTTTTTCATCTACTTCTGACCTATCAAAATCACCATATCTTATAGTTAAATTAACAATAGGTTTTTTAAATCCATCAGCATTACTTTTTTCAATTTTATTTTTTAATTCTTCTAGTTCCACATCTAGATTTGGATAGTTAATTATTTCATTGAAGAATCCTCTTTTCAATTCTAAATTTATGAATTCTGGAGTTATTTTAGTGTCATCTATTGTTATTAATGTATATCCTTTACCTGTTTTTAGGTAATCTTCCAGTTCAGCTTTTGTTCTAATTTCTGTAGAACCCGGGTATGATAATTGTCCATTCTTAAAAGTGTCCATTATACGATTATGTAAATGACCCATAGCATAATAATCATAACCATCGGGAATTGTATTTAATTCAAATTCTGGTTCGATTTGGAAATATTTTTGTAGAGAACCATGTAACATTAATATTTTCCATTTATATTCTTTAGATATCTCTGTTATTTCCAGTAATTTTTCATGGATTCTATTTTCCATATTTTTGGATAGATATGGTAATCCTCCAAGAAATATGGATTCTTCTAATATATAATGATTATTTTTTGTACTTATAATGTGGAAGTTTTCATTTTCAAATAATTCTTGTGGAAGGGTTGTGTTTTGTCTTTGAAGAATATCATGATTTCCAGCTATAACATATACTGGAATTCCATGTTTCATTAATTTTTCAAATCCTTTCTGGGCACATAGTATTGCTTTAATTGGTGGACGTGGTGTTTCAAATAAGTCACCTGCATGTAAAACATAATCTACTTCTTTTTTAATAATATCTTCAATTATATTTTCAAAAGCTTCATAATAGTCTTCTTCTCTTTCCAATAATCCATATTGTCTGTATCCAAGGTGTGTATCTGCAATGTGTGCTATTTTTATTGTCATTTTTATATTCCCATATCATCTATAAATTCTTCTTGTTCTTCACGTTCTAACTCTTCTTTTCGTTTAGCTTTCTCCCATTCTTTAAGAATATCTAAGTCACTACCAATACTTGTTCCTTCAAATTCTTTAACTTTTACCATTGTTGGTATTTTAGTCATTTGACCAAGTACTACGGCTTCACCTACATTTAATGATGGGAGTTGTTTTAGTAAATCTTCACTTAAACTTTCACTACTTCTCTGTACATGTGATTGATCTCCTGGTTCTACCAGACGAAGTATTATCATATTATTTACTTGTGATAATGCACTACTGTCTAATGATTTAGGACTTTGACTTATTAAACATAGCCCCACACCAAATTTACGTCCTTCTCTTGCAATTCTTCCAATTATACTTTTAGATTTTGTGCTTCTACCTTCTGCTGCAAGGATATGTGCTTCTTCAATTACACAAAATATTGGATATTCTAGTTGTTGTCCACTTTTACCTGTTCTCGTGTTTTTTCGTCTTTTTAGAATATTTGTTAATGTGTGATTTACTATGATGTCTGTTGCTCTTTCATCAACAGAACCTAAACTCACTACATTTACTTTTCCACGAGCTATTGAATCTACAATATCTGATGTATCTACTGATTCAAGTAATGTAGAATATTTCCGTTTCATATCTTCTAGTTTGAATATAACTTGTTGAACTGTTTCTTCATGTTTGTTTTTCTTATCTTCATTTTGCATACTTAGTAATGTTGAACTAAGATTTTCAAGCATTAAATCTATGAAATTAACATTTTCTGGAGCTTTGTTGTTATTAATAAGATCATTTGCATATTCATATGCATCACGCAAATATTTTTCCTGATTAACTGCACTATCGGGGATTGTTGCTAAGTCTTTATATTCGTGGATTTTTAGATCTCTTGGATTTATATTTGCTGTAAATGTTTTTTTACCACCATTTTTAAATTTAATATTACTATATTCGGAGTGCATATCAAAGACTATTATTGTTCCATTTTTAGCTAGTAATTCATCTAGTATAACTGATGTTGTATTAGATTTACCTGCACCGGTCATAGCAAGTATGGCAAGATGTCGTGATACCATTTTATTTACATCTAGTTTTATTGGAACATCTGGTTCTGTAAGTACTGAACCTATTTCAATTCCATTATTTTGTTGGAATATTTCTTGGAGTAGTTCTTTATCTGCCTTTTTTACTTCAGTACCTGGTGGTGCAGGAGTTCGTGGTATCTTAAGTTCATCTTTATCTCCTAGAATTGTAATGGTTCCTCTAATATAATGGTCTAAGTCACCTTCAATATTAAGAATTTTAGCTATTGTTTCGGGATTTCTAATACTTTCATCTAGTGTTGTGCTTCCTCTAAGTAGTGAATCTATCATTCCGAGAACTATTTTATCATTGTATTCTAAATATACATATTCTCCAACTTCTGGTGTTTTTTTAGATACAAATCCTACACTTATAGGACTTGTTTCTCCAATACATCTACCTATTATTTCTGTCATTTAAGTATCCTCCATTTTTATCTAATTAGTTTAACATGTCACGTCCTGTTTTTTCAAAAATTTCTAATTTTCTTATAATGTCTTTCATATCTTCATTGGTGATTAAAACTTCATTATGTGCTTTTTTTAGTATGTATGGGTAGCCATCAATACATGTACTGTATATTTCTTCAAGTAATGGTATTGCTTTTTCGTGGGTTATTGTTCGTGGAATTTCTATTTTCAATACATTTGAGTGATTATCTAGTCTTGTGAAAAATACAGTATAGGTAATGTCTGTTAATTCGCTTGAATTAATAGGATATTCTATGAGGAATTTTTGTCCTATTGAGTCATATCTTACCATTTTATTATTTTCTTTAGGAACTAAATTACTAAGTCCTGGTTTTTTACAAGAATATTCAATTGCTGCTGCATCAGGTATTTTTTCATTAAAGAAGTCTTTTGTACTACTTGTTTTTGAAATACAAATTATTTTATTTTTATAGTGGTTTAAAAGATGTGTTATACAAGTTAGTTGTTCTAATCCTTCAAAATATCTGAGAACATCAAATTCTATTTCATCAATGGCTATTTCTAGTTTTTTCTCCTCAATTACTTCACGTACTTTAAGTAAAATTTCTGATTTTTTGGTGATGGTTGTAACTTCTAATGGGAAATCCTTGTTTTCTATTGATTTTTTAAGTTCACGACTATAATCTTTTAAAGTTCGAGTTATATCAGAATCTAGTTCATAGTTTGTTTTGAAATTCATTAGTGTTCCACGTATTGATCCATCCATTAACATATAGTCTATTTCTTCATGTTTTTGTAGTGTATCTATTGTACTTTTAAGCTCTAGTATATTCATGTGTTGTGATAATAAACTATCCATATTTTTACTTCTTATTGTTGATATGATGTTAATATCACATGTTGCTGATTCTTTTAACATGCCTTCAGTTGGACTTGATATTATTGTTTGGCTGTCTATAGCATATACAAAGTATGCCATGAATTTTGTTTTGTTAAAACTACCATCTATTGCTGCAAATACTTTATCTTGTTTATCTTTAGTAAATATGTATTCTGTGTAATCTTTTCTTATTTTTGAGGTATCAATACTGTTTTGTAGTTCATTGAAAAATGTGGTGATTTCTTTTTTACGTTCTATTGTTTTACCATATAATGGTTCTAACATTTCTTCTTAGACCTCCATTTTTTTAATTTTTTCATGTTCACTTATTTTCTTAATTATTATCTATGTAAGTCATCCTATCAAAAATTTTATCATTAATTTTCATGTTTTTAAAATTTCTTATTTCATATTTTTTTTTATTTAAATAATATTGTCATTATTTATTTTAGATAATAATTATTATACATTATTATTTGTTAATTATATTTATTTAATTCTTTTATTTTCTAATTTAATTTGATTAAATTGTACTTTTCAATGTTATAATGGGGCTTTTTTTTGGAAGTATAGAATGTGTTATTAATTAGAAATAAGAAAATGTATTAATAGAAATTAAATATGGGTGGATTTAATTGCAGATAATTACTAAAGATGAAAATAAAATTTTATTATTAATCAAAAATAATATTGATAAATATCCTACAAGTATTTCCTATGAAACTATTAGGGAAATTCTAGATGTATCTGAAACAGAAGTTGTGGATTTACTTAATTCTCTTCAAAATAAACATTTTCTTGAAGTAGATATGAATACTAAAGAAGTAACTTATGATAATTTAAATGAAGAAATTAAAGTAGTGGAAAATAAATCTGAATTAAAAAAATTCATGTTAAATAAAACAGAAGAAGATGCTTATGTAATTATCCAAGAGGTCATATCTAAATATGAAGGTTATGTTCCACGATATATACTAGAAGGTGCATTATTATATGGTGAGTTAGAACTCACACCTAAAAGAACATATAATATTATTGTATCTCTAGAAAATAAGAAGTTATTAAATAAAGTAAGACGTGCTGATGGTGAATATTATACTATCTGATTAGTTTTCATCATCTTTTCTATTTTTTTTATAACCTTAGTTCCTTTTGGTCTATGAATTTTATTATTTTTATTTTAGATAATTTTTTAAATTTATAATGATATATCTATTCTATAGAATATTTTTTTATTAAAAAAAATTAGGAGTTTATTATTTTGATTTTAATTGTTGGTGGAGCCGGATATATTGGTTCTCATGTAAATAAGTCTTTAAATGAAGCAGGATATGAAACAATTGTCTTAGATAATCTAAGTTATGGACACGAAGAATCAGTTAAATGGGGTAGACTATGCAACTGTGATTTAAGTAATATTGATGATGTAGATGAAGTATTTAATAAATATGATATTTCTGCAGTAATGCATTTCTCATCATTTATAGATGTAGGTGAATCAGTAACAAATCCTGAAAAATATTATAACAACAATGTAGTAAACACAATGAATTTATTGCATGTAATGTTAAAACACAATGTTAAAAAATTCATATTTTCTTCTACATGTGCAACATATGGAATACCTCAAAAAATACCCTTAGTAGAAGACCATCCACAAAATCCAATAAATCCCTATGGATGGACAAAACTAATGGTTGAGAGAATATTAAAAGATTATGATACAGCATATGGATTAAAATCAGTAATACTTCGTTATTTCAATGCATCAGGAGCTGATGCATCTGGAATAATAGGAGAATGGCATAACCCAGAAACACATTTAATACCATTAATATTAGATGCAGCAATAGGAAAACGAGAAAATATTAAAATTTTTGGAACAGATTATGATACACCTGATGGAACATGTATAAGGGATTATATTCATGTTACTGATCTTGCTGATGCACATATAAAATCACTTCAATATCTAGAAAAAAATAATGAAAGCAATCAATTTAACCTAGGAAATGGACAAGGATTCTCAGTAAAAGAAGTTATAGAATCTGTAAAAGAAGTTACAAACAAAGAATTCCAAGTAATAGAAACAGAAAGACGAGAAGGGGATCCAGCAATACTCATAGGTAGTTCAAAAAAAGCAAAAGAAACACTAGGTTGGAATCCACAATACACAGATATAAAACAAATAATTGAAACAGCATGGAATTGGCATAAAAAATTAAACAAGGAATACCTATGAACAACACAGTATGTGCAGTAGTAGTAACATTTAATCGTAAAGAACTATTAATTAAATGTCTAGATTCACTATTAAATCAAACATTAAAACCTGATGCAATATACATAGTAGATAATAACTCAACAGACAACACACCAGAACTACTAAAACAAAACAACTATCTAACTCAAACATCAATCATAAATACAAATGAAATATGGACATCACAAACAAAATATGATGAAGTAAAAATCAAATACATTCATTTACCTGAAAACATAGGTGGTGCTGGAGGATTCTATCATGGAGTCAAAGAAGCATATGACGATAACTATGATTTTATATGGATAATGGATGATGATGCTTTTCCAACAAAAACATGTCTTGAAAATCTAAAACCATACTTCAACTTAGAAGATACAGTAGGACTAGCAAGTCTAAAATTAGATCTAGAAGATAATATATTATATCATCATAGAGGATACTTTAACTTTAAACATGGACTACCCATACAAGAACACATAACAGATGAAGATATTAAAAATCCAGTAAAAGATATAGATATGGTATCATTTGTAGGATTACTTGTAAAAAGAGAAGCAATAACAAAAATTGGTTTTCCAAAAAAAGAATTCTTCATACATACAGATGATTTAGAATACTGTATTAGACTTAGAAGTGTAGGAAAAATTAAATTAATACCTAAAAGTATAATAAAACATGCAGAAGGTAGTGTAAAAGGAACATTTAAAAAAACAGTACTTGGTATAACAGCAAATAGACGACCATATGACAAACTATGGATAAACTATTATATGCAAAGAAATCTCATATGGATTGGGAGAAAATATTCTGAAAACAAACTATCATTATACACAACAATTCTAAAAAATTATCTCATGACAATTATAGGAATACTAGTATTTGATGATCATAAATATAGAAGAATCAAATTCTTCACAAATGCATATCTTGATGGATTTAAATCAAATTTTGATAATAAAAAAGCAAAACAGATTTTATATAACTAAAACTAATAATTTGGAGGAACTATATAATGGGAGTAAAATTTAAAGACATAACAAATCCAGAACCTATTGGAATGAAAGAATTACGAGGAAAAATACTAACAATTGATGCTTCAAATACAATATACAAATTCTTATCAAGTATGAGACAAGCAGATGGAACACCATTAAAAGACATAAATGGTAATATAACATCACATTTAAATGGAATAATGTTTCAAACAGCCACACTAATTGAAAAAGAAATAAAACCAGTATATGTATTTGATGGAAAAGCTCCCGAACTAAAAAAAGAAACCCAACAAAAAAGAATTCAGGTTAAAAAAGAATCAGAACAAAAATACATTGAAGCAAAAAATGCGGGAGATGTGGAAAATGCAAGAAAATATGCTGCAAGAACAACACACATCAATCGTGAAATAATAGAATCCTCTAAAAAATTACTTGATTTAATGGGTATACCCTACATACAATCAAAAACAGAAGGAGAAGCACAAGCATCATACATGGTAGCTCAAAATGATGCATGGGCAGTTGTTTCACAAGATTATGATTGTCTTCAATTTGGAGCAACAAGAATGCTTAAAAACTTCAGATTATCCAAAAAACAATCTAAAAATCTAGAATTAATATCACTCGAAAAAACATTAAAAGAACTAGAATTAACAAGAGAACAATTAGTGGATGTAGCAATGCTTGTAGGAACTGATTTTAATGAAGGAGTATATGGAATTGGTGCTAAAAAAGGAATTAAACTCATACATAAACATGGAACATTAGAAAATGCTTTAAGAGAATTAGATGAAACTATGGAAGTAGATCCTGATTTAATAAGAGAAATATTCCTGAATCCTGATGTTGTTACAGATTATGATTTAACATTCAGAAGACCTAAAAAAGAACAATTAATTGATTTTTTATGTGGGGATCATGATTTTGATGAACTAAGAACAACAAATGCAATAAAAAAATTACAACAAAAAACAGCACAAACTAGCCTTGAAAATTGGTTTTAAAAGATAATAATGGGGGAGTGAATACATAAAACTATTTATGTACCAACATCCCAACTATTCATATATTTTTCTTGTTCTTGAGATAATTGATCTATTTCTACACCCATAGCTTTAAGTTTTAATCTTGCTATTTCAGTATCTACTTCATCTCTTGTTTTATAAACTCCAGGTTCCATATCTTCATTTAATAATCTTTTCGCTGATAATGCTTGCATTGCAAAACTTAAATCCATAATTTCTGCAGGATGTCCTTGTCCATGTTCACCTGCAAGATTCACTAGTCTTCCACCAGCTAATAGGTAGATGTTACGTCCATCAGGCATTTCAAATCCTTCAATGTCTGGTTTTAATAATTCTCTATTCACTGCTTGAGCTGCAAGATCATTTTCATTAATTTCCACATTAAAATGACCTGAATTAGCTAACATACAACCATCTTTCACATGTTTAAAGTCATCACCAGAAATAATATCACGATTACCTGTTGCTGTTACTACAATATCTGCTTCTTCAAGTGCTTTTTGAACAGTCATTACTCTGTATCCATCCATTTTTGCTTCTAGTGCTCTAATAGGATCTACTTCTGTAACAATTACATTTGCCCCAAGACCATCTGCTCTCATAGCAATTCCTCTTCCACACCATCCATAACCACATACAACTACAGTTTGTCCTGCAATTACAGAATTTGTTGTTCCCATAATTGAATCAAAAGTAGATTGTCCTGTTCCATACCTGTTATCAAATAAATATTTCATATATGAATCATTTACAGCCATAACTGGTATTTTTAATGCATTATCGTGATGCATAGCTTTTAATCTATGAATACCTGTTGTAGTTTCTTCACATCCACCTCTTAGTTTTTCAAGTAATTCTGGTCTTTCTTTATGTATTAAAAAGATTAAATCGGCTCCATCATCAATAACAATGTCTGGTTCATAATCTAATACTTTGTTTAATTGTTCATAGTATTCTTCGTTAGTTTGACCAGTCCAACCATACATGTTTAATCCTAATTTTGCACCTGCAGCAGTCGCATCATCTTGTGTTGATAGAGGGTTGCATCCAGTCATTACAACTTCAGCACCTCCTGCTTGTAATGTTAGACCTAAGTTTATTGTCTTAGGTTCTAAATGTAAACAGGATCCAATAGTGATTCCTTCAAATGGTTTTGTTTCTTCAAATTCTTTTTTGATACTTTCTAAAACAGGCATATGTCTTTGAACCCATTTGATTTTCTTTTCTCCTTCTGGAGCTAAATTAATATCTTTTATGTCATATGTCATTAAATTCATCCTCTTCGAAAAATATTTATTAATATAATATATCTATTTGTTAGTTATTAGTATTTTATATATAATTTAGAATATATTACTTGTTTTATAAGAATTGGATTAATAAAATAAAAAAATAGTTTAATAAAAGAAAAGTAGGGGGAGAAGAGGAAAATTCTATATTATAGGGGTTTTGAGTATTTAGTTGTATGAAACTGATTCTGTTTCTTTTATTGGTTTAACTTTTTTCATTGCAGTTTCAAATTCGGACATATATACTTCTACTGATTCAAGATCTTCTCTTAATGTTAATAGTACTGCTTCACGGCATACTGCTTCAATATCTGCTCCTACAAATCCTTCAGTTCTTCTAGCAAGTTCTTCAATGTTAACATCTTCTGCTAGTGGCATGTCTTTTGTATGTACTTTAAATATTGCTTCTCTTGATTTTTGGTCTGGAAGACCTACTTCTACATGTCTATCAAATCGTCCAGGTCTTAGTAATGCTGGGTCGATGATGTCTTTTCTGTTTGTTGCTGCTATAACTGATATGTCATGTAATTCTTCCATTCCATCCATTTCTGTAAGTAATTGATTTACAACTCTTTGTGTTACACCACTATCATTTCCATATCCTCTTGCGGATGCTATTGAGTCTATTTCATCGAAGAATATTACGGTAGGTGCTGTTTGTCTTGCTTTTCTGAATATTTCTCGTATTCCTTTTTCAGAATCTCCTACCCATTTGGATAATAGTTCTGGTCCTTTTACAGATATGAAATTTGCATCACTTTCATTTGCTACTGCTTTTGCAAGTAATGTTTTTCCAGTACCTGGTATTCCTGTAAGAATTACTCCTTTTGGTGGTGTGATTCCGAATTGTTTGAATTTTTCAGGGTTTTTAAGTGGCCATTCTACAGCTTCTTTTAATTCTTGTTTTGCATCATCTAATCCACCTACATCGTCCCAGTTTACATCAGGGATTTGTACTAATACTTCTCGGAGTGCTGATGGTTGAATTTCTTTTAATGCATTTTTGAAATCTGTTTTTTGTAGAATCATTTTTTCAAGTACGTCTGCTGGTACTTCTTTATCAGTTTGTATTTCTGGAAGTATTCTTCTAAGTACTCTCATTGCTGCTTCTTTACATAGTGCTTCTAGATCTGCTCCTACAAATCCATGGGTTACTTCTGTAATTTCATCAAGATTTACATCTTCTGCTAGTGGCATATTTCGTGTATGTACTTCAAGTATTTCTTTTCTTTCATCTTTGTCTGGTACACCTATTTCTATTTCTCTATCAAATCGACCTGGTCTTCTTAATGCTTCATCTATTGCATCTGGTCTGTTGGTTGCTCCAATTACAACTACTTCTCCTCTGCTTTTAAGACCATCCATTAATGTGAGAAGTTGTGCTACTGTTCTTCGTTCTACATCTCCACTTACTTCTGCTCGTTTTGGTGCGATAGCATCGATTTCATCTATAAATATGATTGATGGGCTGTTTTCTTCTGCTTCTTCAAATAGTTCTCTTAATTGTTCTTCTGATCCTCCAACATATTTGCTCATAATTTCTGGACCATTGATTACTATGAAGTGTGCATTTGTTTCATTTGCTACTGCTTTTGCAAGTAGTGTTTTTCCAGTACCTGGTGGGCCATGTAATAATACTCCTTTTGGTGCTGATATTCCTAATTGTTTGAATAATTCTGGTCGTTTAAGTGGAATTTCAACCATTTCTCGTATTTTTTTTACTTCATTTTGTAGTCCACCTATGTCTTCGTAGGATACATCTATTAGATTATCAAATCCTTCATATTTACTTGGATCTACTGGTTTTGTTTCCATTTCTATATGTGTATTTTCTGTTATTTTTACAGGACCTAAAGGTCTTGTGTTTATTACTGCTAGTTTAATTTCACCAATGGATGCCATATTGGACATCATCATTTGATTTATGAAGTCATCAAAACCCATGTTTGTTCGTGGTTGTTGTTTTTTAACACCTGTTACTATGATATCTCCTTTATTTACTATTCTGTTTAAGAATGCTCCGTTTAAGTTTCCTTGTATTGCAATTTCTTGGTCTACTGGTGCTAGTTTTACTTTTTTTGCTTCTTTGATTTCTGCTTTTCGTATTGTTACTTGTTCTCCAATGGATGTTCCAGCGTTTTTTCTAAGATAGCTATCTATTCTGAGTATGCCTAGGCTTACATCGGATTGTGATGCCATTACACTTGCTGTTGTAAGTTTGTCGCCTTCTATTTCAATAATGTCATGGTCTTTTAATCCTAATTTTTCCATACATTTTGGATCAATACGTGCTACTGATTGGCCTATGTCGCTTTGTGAGAATGCTTCTGCTACTTTTAATTTTAATTCGTTTTCCATAATGTTTTCCTCCATATTTTTTTTTATTTATTTTATTTACTTTTTGTAATTATAATTATGTATTTCTATATATAAATGTTGTTTAATTATTATTTTTGTATCATCTTTTAGTTACTTTTTGTAATAATAAGTTTCATCGTAATAGTATATATACTTTTCGGTTAATTTAAAAATATATTATTTTATTATTCAAAAATAAATATAACAAACTATTTTATAAAAAAAAGGTGATGATATTTATCTAATAGATCCACCAATACCTATTAAATATTTCTCAACAATAAATCTATCTTCTTTACTAAAAGTAGTATAATTGAAAGTTATACTTTTATAACCTTCCTTGATTTGTTTACCTAAATATATGTCTTTTACATGAATATCTATAACTTCATCAATACTATTTAATAAATCTAATAATATATTCTCATCACTAGTGCAGGGTAAAACAACTGAAACATCAAACATATATTGTTTCAAATGTTTCTTTTTCCATTCATATGTTTCTTCATCAGATAATATATTTATATTAGATATTTTTAAAGTTATGATTTTATCTCTTAAATTTTTTATAGTAACAGTATCAGCATCCATGGATTGTATAATACCTATATGTATTTTCTTAGAATATTGATGTTCAAACCCTTTTTCTTTTCCAATGGATGATTTAATAACATTCAAATCATGAGTTAAACTACTAATAGCTTTATCTGATCTACCTAATGCTTCTTCATATTCATCTAAATGTTTTGCAGAATCACTCATATCTTCTACAAATTCCTGTTCATTATTTTCATCAATAAGTTTTGCTAATCGTTCACATTCTTCAACTAATATTTTTCTAGAAATTGCTGTTTGTTTATTTGATTTTTGTATTGAATAATATAAATAGGGGTTTTGTGAAACAATACGACTAATCATATCTAACATTAAACTATAAACAGGACTAGCGAATTCTCTTGATTTTTTAACACTTATATTTAATTTTCTAATAGTTGATGCAATTGCAATATATGAAAAATGAGTTAATCCTTGAACAACACTCATAGTCTTATCATGTTCTTCAGGTGTACTTATTACAATATGAGCATCTTGTTTTTTAAGATATTGGTATACTTTATCAAACCATAATTCACATCTATCCTCAACAGGTGTTAATATAATTGACTGACCTTCAATTGAAGGAACACGTGGTCCAAACATAGGGTGACATGGTAATATCTCTGTATTTCTAGGAGCATATTCTTTAAGTGCTTGAGCAGGTTCAGTTTTTACAGAAGTAACATCCATCAACAAGGAATTTTCAGGAGCATTTGGTGCGACTTCTTTAATTGTTTGAATCATATATTCAATAGGTACACTAAATATAATTATATCTGCATCTTTTATAGATTCAATATTATTATCACTATAATTAACATCTATTTTTTTAGCTACTTTTGATCCTGAAATTTTGTTACGACTTGTGATTGTAATATTAAAACCATCTTGTTTAAGTTTCTCTGCAATCCATTTACCTAAACCTCGTGTACCTCCTATAATGGTAATATTAATATTTTTATCACATGTCATAACATCAATCCTTTTATCTATAATGTTTATTTTTATTTTTATTTCTTTATATTTCTATTCTTGGTATCTTATGTTTACTGTAATATTTGTTTATAACTTCAAGTAATTCCATTACTTTGGGGTTATTTAGAATTTCAGTAAATGAAGTTAATTCATTATTACTTTTTAAATATAATCCTCTTCGTTTTATGGGCTGTCCTCGAACTGATGGATTTATTTCTACAAATACTGTCTGATTATTATTTTGTTCTGGTGTTTTAACGACAAATACGCCTTCAATATTTGTAGGTATACGTTCCCATGCTTCTGTTTGTTCAATTGCTTTTACTAATCTTTTTTTCTGTTCTTCATTCATAATGATATTTTTAATTCACCTTGAAATTTTTTTTTATAATTATTCTTTTATTTTTCATAATATAAAAGTATTACTTATATACTAAATTAGTATTACTTAATTATAAAAATCAATAAAAATACAAATAATAATAAGATAAAAAAAATTATTTTAAAAAAGGAAACAATCATCATGCAAATAAAAAATCAAGATAAAAAAATAGGTTTAATCGAATTAATTCCTGAAACAATTGATGATTTATGGCATTTATCCCACATAGTTGAAAAAAATGATTATATTTCTACATTAACTACTCGAAGAATTCAAGATAATAATAGTGGTAAAACAAGAGCAGATAGAGGAGTTAAAAAAACATTCTATTTAGGTGTTCGTGTAGAAAAAATAAGTTTTCATAAATACACGGGAATGCTAAGATTCACTGGAATTATAGAATCAGGACCTGAAGAATTAGTACCTATTGGTTCTTATCACACAATAAATGTTCAAATAAACAATAGTATAAAAATACAAAAAAACTGGAATAAATGGTCATTAGATAGGTTAAATCTAGCAATAGAAGCATCTAAACGACCAACAGAAATTATAGTGGCAATGGAAGATAACACAACAGACCTTGGGATAATAAAACAATATGGTATTGAATATGTAGGTCCAATAATTGGAGATATATCTGGAAAAAGAAATATTCAAAAAGATCGTAATGAAAAAATTAATCAATACTATGAAGATGTGACTCAAGTAATTAATCAACATGGGCCAGTAAATAAACTAATTATTATAGGTCCTGGATTTACAAAGAATGGATATTATAATTATTTGGAAGAATATGAGTCTGAGTTATGTAAAAAAGCAATATTAGAAAGTACTGGTGCTGGTGGTCATGCAGGAATACAAGAAGTTTTAAAAAATGGGTTAATTGAATCATTATCCAAGGATGCTAAAATAGCATCAGAAACGTCACTTGTAAATAAACTACTAGAACAAATTGGAAAATCATCAGATATGGTAACTTATGGACAAAAACAAGTATCAACAGCATCAAATATGGGGGCTAGTGAAAAATTATTAGTACTTGATAATTTAGTAAAAGAAAAAAATATTCAAAATATAATGAATATAACTGAAAATATGGGTGGAACTGTTGTAATTATAAGTAGTGAACATGATGCAGGTAAACAACTAGAAGCATTAGGTTCTATTGCAGTATTTTTAAGATATCCTATTTAATATATGATGGATAATTTTATAATTTATATAATTTATATAATAATATAATGAGATATTATTTGTAATATTTTAACAAGTAGATTTAAGGTGAATTTATGGAAATCTATCAAATGTGGATAGTTGCATTTTTTCTAACATTAATTTTGACAATAATATTTACAGTATTATTTTCTAAGATAAAGGGAAATCTATTTGAAAACATTCGAGGTGGAATTCCAAGAGGTGTTGGTATAGCACCATTTTTAGTAATGGTATTATTTTTCCCAGAACCATATAACTATTTAATAGCTATAATTGGAATTATGGCTTTTATTGATGATTTAATAGGACGTAAACGTCTTGGTTCATACATGGAAATAGGTCAATTCTTTAGAGGAATTGGGATATTAGTAGTTATGATATATGGTTATTTGATAATGGGGCCAGTAGCTATACTAGTAGCATTAATGGTACAAATATTAAATATTGCTGATATGCAACCAGGTACAGCATGTTTTACAGTTATAATAATGTCTGTAGTATCATTTACAATACTAACATTATTCCATTCTTCATCATATTATATACCTATATTGTTATTATTAATTTGTTTAGGTTATATATCACAGGATTATTCTGGATATATTATGATGGGAGAAATTGGAAACCATTCATTTGGTGTGGCATTAGGTATTTGTTTTGCTCTTGTTTCAGCAACAATAACTAAAACAATTGCACCTACAGTTTTCTATCCGGTAGAATTTATAATAATGTTAATTTTATTCTTAATCACAGCAATAATAATTGCTAAATTACGTGAAGAAACATTAAGGTATTATTTAACATATTATTTACACATAGACACACCAACTTTCGGTGATTTTGTAATGGATGTTTTAACAGGTGGTGGATTAGGTGATCTTTTCAGAAGATTAATTTTAGAAAATGAACATCCCACCATTAAAAATTCTCTTTTAATAAAATTAGGTGGAAGAAGATTAGTATACAATCCATTTAAATCAAAAAAATCAAAAAAAGATATATTGAATAAAAAGATTTCTTTAGCTGAAGATGAAGAAGGATTTATTTAATTTTCTTTTTTTTTATTTACTATTTTTTTTAAATTATCATAAAACTTATTTTAATTAGATTTCATTGTTTTATTAGTTAGTTTATATTAGAACTTAAATTTATAAAAAAATAATGGTTTTGTAACAATTCAGGACTTTTAACTAAAATTCTATAAATCAATATTTCAAATCAAAACATTTATATATATACTATATTAAAATCTATCTCTATAATACTAATATTATTCAGGGAGATTAATAAATGTATGAAGTAGTTTTAGAAAGAGAAGACTGCACTATATGTGGAAATTGTATAGAAATTGATGATACATTATTTGCTTTTGATGATGATGATTTAGCAACACTTGTTGGGTCAATAAGGGATGATGATGTTGATGAAATTGAAATAGATGATGCAGAAATATACAAAGAAGCAGCAGATAATTGTACAGGTGAATGTATAGAAGTATATGATGATGAAGGAAATCCTGCTTAATCTTTAAACTAATTGTTGGCTAAAGCTATTTTTTCAAATTCAATTAGCATAATCTAATTTCAAATAAATCACATCAGAAGGATGTTTTAACTAATTTACATTTGAAATTAATGCACTGTAAAAAATAATTATTATTTATTTTATAATAATTTTAACCTTTAGTCAACAGTACCTGTTTAAATAAAAATAACTTTTATTATCATGTTCTATTTATTTTAACTAATTTTTAGTAAATATTAACTTTTTTTTAAATCAATTAATTTATTAGATATATTTAATATATGATTAATTAAAGAATTATTTAACACAATATTCAATTTTTTTATAAAATAATCAGGTGTTTATTAATGAAATTATTAATTTTTGTAACGGGAAGGGGTATTGGTGGTGATGCTGTAACTGCATACAATATAGCAAAAGCATTAAAAAGTAAAAACATCTCTTCAAAAATTGTTTTAGATCCAAGTGCTCCTGGATATTACTTTAAAAAACGTGGTATAGAATGGCTTAAATCACCTATACCTGCTGCAGGAGGACATGCAGCATCAAAATCAAAATTATTCAAAGCAGCATTAAAAACAATTAAAGCTTCAATTTCAGGAGCTCGTTTAATTAAAAAAGAAAATGCTGATGGTGTTATTGGCGTTATTGGTGGTGGTGCAGTAATAGGTTGTTTATCTGCTAAATTAGCTAGAGTTCCAGCAATAGGTGTGGTTGCAACACCAACAGATACAAAATTGTCACTTAAACTTAATCCAACATTACTTTTACCAGAATCTCCATTATTCACTATTGATTCAGTAAAATCAAAATATGCTGTAAATACTAATTATTCACCTATTAAAACAGATATTATTAAAGGAAATAAAGAAAATATTTTGGATAAATTACCTAATCAATTTGACTCTAATAAAAAATCAATATTATTCGCATCAGGTTCAACACTTTTTGATGATATGGCAAAGGCAGCACGTAAGTTTGCAGAAGAGAATGATGATGTGAATATATTTGTAGTTGGTGATCCATTACATGATGATATAAATGACATTATTAATCATCCAAATATTATTAATTTAGGTTATATTAATTATATTGATGACTTATATGATTTAGTTGACTTAGCTGTTATAACTGATGATGGTTTAACATTACATGAAACTTTAGCATGTGAAATACCTGTAGTTGTAGTAATTGGTGTTAAGTATGGTAGATATCATGGGCTTTCAAAAGTATTTGATGGTGCTGTTATAGAAAGTAATGTTGAAAATATAACTGAAAATATAACTAGTGCTTTATCTAATTATGAATATATGCAAGAAAGGGCTACTAAATATTCAATAGGTATTCTCAATGGTAGTTCTGATTTAGTAAACTTTGTATTAGAACATATGAGTTAAAGTTATATAACTTTTTTCTCATACTTTTTTTTTAAATTTATTGGAATATTTTTTTATAAATAACGTTTGAAGTATCCAGTTAATTTAGAAATTCCATCAGTAGTTGGATGAATTTCTATGAAGTTATCAAAATTATCTATTTTATTTCCATCTTTTATTAATTTAATCATATAATGAAGTGCAATACTACTTGAAGGGGCAATAGAAAGGATATCAGTAATTTCACCATCACTATTAACAACTTCTTTTGTATAACCTGTTTTTCCATTTAACATTTTCCAGAAAGTTCCAGGACCTGCTGCTCCTGGAATTGATGTTTTGGTTCCAATATTTGATACTTGGTGGCCTAAAACATAACTTACATCATAGGGTAGTGTTATAGTTAAGGGAATATATGAGTAATCTGCAGCTATGTGATTACCCATAATATTTTTAATAGCAGTCATTCCTTCCATACGTGACACGGGTGTAGCTTGAATTCCACCAATAACATCACCTGCAGCATATATGTCTTTGTTTGATGTTTGCATGTATTCGTTGACTAATATGTATCCATTTTCATCTAATTCTACTGTATTTTTAACTAGTTGTGAATTAGGGGTTACTCCTGTAGCAAGTAAAACAGTCCCTTCAATTTCTCCAAAATTTGTAATGACTGATCTATCTGTAATCTCTTTAATTTCAACATTTTCATGTACTATTGTATTTTTAAGTAAATTACGTACAATATACTCTTCAGCTTCAGGGTCATTTAATATTTTAAGGAATTGAGTTCTACATAATATTTCAACTTCACTACCCATACTTGAAAAGATTCCAGCATATTCTGCAGCAGTAGAACCTCCACCAATAATAACTAATTTTTCAGGAATTTCTTTTATCTTTAAAGTATCTTTATAAGTAAGAGCTTTTTCAACTCCAGGAATATCTGGAATTAAAGGTGATGAACCTGTACAAACTAATAATTTATCATATTCATATTCATCATCTTCATTAACTATAACTACTTTTCTTACACTATCTACTTCAGCAGTTCCCTGAACATAATCCACACCCGTGTTAATAGTTTCATTAGTAATAACAGAACGTATTTTTTTCTGAGTTTCCTTAATAATTTGTGTAACTTTACTATAATTTACAACAGGTTTAGACTCAATAATTCCTAATTCATCAAAATTTTCAGCATCTAATACATGCTTAGAAACATCACTTAATGCACATACAACCATACATGCTTGATTTAAACATTTTCCACCAATATGTTTATTTTCAATAAGTGTTACATCATTTCCCTCTTCAGAAGCAGCCATAGATGCAAAACGACCAGCAGGACCTGCTCCAATAATAACTATTTTTGTCATATTAATCAGTACTGTTTTTTATTTTAAATAAGTTTATACATTTATAGTACTAATTATGTTTTTAAATAATATATTCATTACTTAATTTAAATATTAAAATAAGAAAAAATTAAAGGGGAGGTTAAGATAAGAAATTATTCATTACTATATTTGATAATTTTTTCCAATTGTTTTTTAGCTGTTCCATCTTCAATAAGTTTTCTTGATAATTTCACACCTTCTTTTAATGAATCAACTTTTTCAGTTAAATAAAGTATACTTGCTGAATTCATTAAACATAAATCCATTCTAGCCTTATCTTTACTAGTTTCAGTTACATTATCTAATATTTTATAAATAATTTCAAGATGTTCTTCAGGACTATCTGGTGCCATTATATCTTCAGGATTACAAAATTCTAAACCAAAGTCTTCTGGTGTAATGTATTTAACTTCAATGTTTCCATGATTAATAAATGCAACTTTTGTTTTTCCAATATTTGAAATTTCATCCATAGCAGGATTACCATCCTGATCAAAACCATGAACAATCATTCCACGTTCAACACCTAAATTAGAAGCTACTTTAGCAATAGTTTCAACAAGGTCTGGGTCATAAATACCAGTTAATCTTGCAGTTACTTTACTTGGACAGGAAATTGGACCTAATAAATTGAAAACAGTTCTTGTTTTCAATTGTTTTCTTAACATCATAACATTTTTAGTAGCTTGATGGTAAATTGGTGCAAATATAAATGCAAAATTACATTTATCAATAGAATTAGCGACTTGTTCTGGTGTAAGTTCAATATTTATACCTAGTGCTTCAAGAGCATCTGCACCACCAAACTTACTACTTACACTTCTATTTCCATGTTTGGATATTTTAGCTCCACCAGCACTAGCTATTATTGAAGAAGCAGTACTTACATTAAATGTTTTAAATACATCTCCACCTGTTCCACAAGTTTCTATTAAATATTCTCCAGGATCATAATCAATAGGGATAGCATGGTCTTTCATACTTCTAGTTAATCCTGTGATTTCATCAATAGTTTCTCCTTTCATTCTCAATGCAATTAAAAATGATGCAATAACTACATCAGGGTAGTCACCACTGATTATATCATCCATACATTCATATGCTTCCTCATCTGTTAAATTTTGTCTTTTATCAATTATGTTATCTAATACATCACTTATCATTTTAGACTACCTTTTTGTTGCTTTTTTCATTTCTTGGATGTAATCTATAATATTTGCAAACATTACATCTTTATTATCTAAGTTTTCTTCAATAATGTTTAATACTGCACTACCTACAATTGCTCCATCTGAACCTGCATCAAGTACTGTTTTTACATGTTCTGGTTTGGATATACCAAATCCTACACATAATGGTAAGTCTGTATGTTCTCGCACACGTTTTATTAAGTCAGTAGAGTCATGTGAAACTTCTGTACGTGCACCTGTTGTTCCCATAACTGATGCAACATATATAAATCCACCAACTATTTTTGTAATTTGTTCTAATCTATCATTACTTGTTGCTTGTGATACAATGAATACTTGTTCAATACCATATTTATTGGATGCTTCAATTACATCATCTGCTTCTTCGGGTGGTAAATCCGCTATTAGTATTGAGTTTACTCCAATATCATGTAGTTTTTTATAGAATTCATCAATTCCGTGTTGGTATACTAAATTATAGTATAATAGTAGTCCAAATGGTTTATCAGTATATTCTCTTAATTCTTTAAGGAATGTGAAACATTTTGCAACTGTCATTCCACTTTTAAATGCTCGTATATCTCCATTTTGAACACTTTTACCATCAGCTATAGGATCAGAGAATGGAAAACCTATTTCAAGTGCATCTGCACCATTATCAACTAATGTTTTTGCAAGTTCTAATGATGTATCATAGTCTGGGTCTCCAGCTACTAAAAAAGGTATGAATACTCCTTCATTATTTTTTTTTGTTTCTTTAAACATTTCTGCATAGGTTTTCATGCTCATATTTCCACTCCTAATTGTTTTGCTACAGTAAACATATCTTTATCTCCACGGCCAGATAAGTTTACAATAATTGTTTTACCTTTGTTTTCTTCTTTTTTAGCATATTTTATTGCATAGGCCACTGCATGTGAACTTTCTAAAGCAGGTATAATACCTTCTGTTTCACATAATGTTTTGAAACCTTCTAATGCTTCATCATCATTTATTGGTACATATTGTGCTCTTCCTATACTTTTAAGGTATGCGTGTTCTGGACCAATTCCAGGGTAGTCAAGTCCTGCTGATACACTGCTTGTTTCTTTAATTTGACCTTCTTCACTTTGTAGAACTAATGATAATGCTCCATGTAGAATTCCATCGGTTCCTTTGGTAAGTGTAGCTCCATGATCTTCTGTGTCAATACCAGCTCCTCCTGCTTCAACACCTATAAGATTAACATCTTCATCATCTATAAATCCACTGAAAATACCTATTGAATTACTTCCACCACCAACACATGCTATCACAGTGTCTGGAAGGTTACCTTCAAGTTCAAGTATTTGTTCACGTGCTTCAGTTCCAATTACTTCTTGGAAAAATCTCACCATACTTGGATATGGATGTGGTCCCATAGTAGTTCCTATAAGATAATGAGTGGTGTCTAAATTTGAAATCCAATATCTAAATGCTTCATTAATTGAGTCTTTCAATGTTTTAGAACCAATATCTACTGGAATAACTTCGGCTCCTGATAATTCCATACGGAAAACATTTAATTTTTGACGTTCAACATCTTTGGATCCCATGAATATTTTCACATTCATGCCTAGTTTAGCTCCAATAACTGCTGTTGCAATTCCATGTTGTCCTGCACCTGTTTCAGCAATTAAATTAGTTTTTCCCATATATTTTGCAAGTAATCCTTGACCAATTGCATTATTTATTTTATGAGCTCCTGTATGTAACATATCTTCTCTTTTAAGATATATTTTACATCCTAGTTTTTTGGATAAATTTTCTGCATAATATAATCCTGTAGGTCTTCCAGCAAATTCTTTTAAATAGAATTTTAATTCGTTTATGAATTTTTCATTATCTTTAAATTTATAAAAAGCATCTTCTAATTCTTCTACTGCAGGTATTAATAATTCTGGTGCATAAACTCCACCATATTTACCAAATTTTCCTTTATATTTCATTATATCACTTTATTCTCTTAAAAATTTAACAATTTCTTTAATTTTTTTTATATTTTTCTTTCCAGGAGTATCTTCAACACCACTATTTAAATCAATCCTATCAAAGTAGTGTAATTTATCTTGTATTTCAGTTAAATAATCTAAATTTAATCCACCTGCTAAAGTTACTTCTGTTCTATTATCATATTTTTTCACGATTTTACTTGCTTTAACTGCAGTATCTATGGGGATGTGTGTGTTTGTACCACCAGTTAAATTATCTTTAACATAATCGAATAATATATTATCACTGTATAGACAATAATTCTTTATTTCTTTTTCTTTATTATTATCTACTTTGTCTTGTAGGCCTATTGCTTTTGTGATATTTAGACGTTCTCCATTATGGTATTGATTTAACCAAGTCATATATCGGATATCAAAACAGTTGAGTGAATGTAATTGTATGTTAAATATTTTTGTTCTATTAGTTTTAAGCAGTGCTTCATAAGCATTTTTAGGCTCTAAAACTAATGTACTTAACCTTTTATTTAATAATTGTTTTTCCAGATAGTTTATAGTATCTAAAGAAACATTTCTTTTTGATCTTCCAATATTTATAAAGCCTATGCGGTCAATATCTAGTTTTTCAATTGCTTTTAAATCATTTTCATTAGTTATTCCGCATACTTTTATTTTTATAGTCATATTCAATACCTTCTTATGTTGTCTATTTTTTCAATACATTACTTAAATTATTAATAACATCTTCTATTCCTTTTTTTTCATTGTTTTTAAGAATGCTGGTACCAATCAGTACTGCATTTGCACCATAGCTTTTTAATAATTTTGCATCTTCAGGAGTATTCACTCCACTTTCTGAAATCATAAAGTTAGGTACATATTTTTGTAATTTTTTAGTTGTTTCTAAATTAATAGTTAAATTAGTTAGATTTCTATTGTTTATTCCAATAATTTTCGGATTATATTCTATAATACTATCTATATCTTCTTTGGAATGACATTCAACTATAGCATCTAATCCTAAGTCTTCACATATATTTAAACAGTTATTAATATCTGGTGTTATATTTGTTATTAATAGAACTGCACTTGCATTGTATAATGCTGCTTCATATATCATGTATTCATCAATAACAAAATCTTTTCTAAGTATTGGTTTATTTGTTAGTTCTGTTGCCTTTTTTAGGTTTTGAAGATTACTTTTAAAGTAGGATTCTTCGGTTAAGACTGAAATCATATCTACTTTTGTTTGATTATATATTGGAATTACATCTTCTACTTTTAATGAACTTATATTTCCTTGAGATGGGCTGGCTGGTTTATATTCTGCAATTAATTTTGTGTGTTTATCTTCATTTAATTTTTCTTGAAATCGGAAGTTATTTGTTTTTGTAGATGTATAATCAATAGCTTCTTTTTTGATTTCATTTAATGATTTTTTGTTTTTTGTTTTGTTAAGAAGTTTCTTTTTGTTTTCTATGATTTTTGGTATAACATCCATGTTTCATCATTCCATATCTAAAAAGTTTTTTATTATAGTATCACCATATGAACTTCCTATTGATTCTGGATGGAATTGTATACCATAAGTAGGGTATTTTTCATGTTCAATTGACATAATTATGTTGTCATGGGTGTAACTGGTAATTTTAATATCATTTGGTATAGCTGTATCATCACAAATTAATGAATGATATCTTACTATTTCAAATTCTTCTGGAATATTCTTAAATAATTTTGATTTAGTATGGATAATTGTATCTTTTTTTCCATGCACTGGTTTATTTTTTAGAATTTTTCCACCATATTTTGTATATATTCCTTGATGTCCTAGACAAACACCAAGTATGGGTGTTTCTTTTAATTCTTCAATTATTTTTTTACAAATTCCAAAATCTCTTTCTTTTGTAGGATTACCTGGTCCTGGGGATATTATAATGTGATTGGGGTTTAATTTTTTTATTTCATCAATAGTTATTTTATCATTTCGTGCTACTTGGATATCATTAGTGAATTTTCCAACTAATTGGTATAAATTGTATGTGAATGAATCATAATTATCAATTATTAATATCATTTATAATACCTCACTGCCTGATTCTTCTAGTGCTTGAACTAATGCTTGTCTTTTTCTTTTACATTCTTCATATTCTGATGTTGGTATGGAGTCATATACTATACCTGCACCTGCTTGAATTTCTGCACGTTCTTTGTTAGTTGTTAATGTTCTAATTGTTATTGCAAAGTCTGCATTACCATTTAATGAAAAATAACCTACTGCTCCGCCATAGGGTCCTCTTGCATATTTTTCTTTTTGGTTAATAATTTCCATAGCTCTGATTTTTGGAGCTCCACTTAATGTTCCTGCTGGAAATAGTGACATAAAAGCATCAACTGCATCTAATTTGTCATTTATTTGTCCTGTTACATGTGAAACAATGTGTTGAACATGAGAGAATTTTCTTATTCCATAGAATTCTTCAAGTTTCACTGTGTCTTTTTTACTTATTTTTCCAATATCATTTCTTGCAAGATCTACTAACATTAGATGTTCTGCTAATTCTTTTTCATCATTTAATAATGATTCTTCAAGTTGTTTGTCTTCATCTTCTGTTTTTCCTCTTGGTCTTGTACCTGCAATTGGATATGATTCTACAATTCCTTTTTCTAATCTCATTAGCATTTCTGGACTTGAACCAATTATTTCTCTTTCACCTAATTTTATATGATACATGTATGGTGATGGGTTGATTTTTCTTAAATGTTCATATAATGGTAATTTACTTCCCTTTAGAACTAAGTTTTCTGAATTAGATATAACTGCTTGGAATATTTCTCCTTCTGTTATCAATTCTTTAGTTTCACTTACCGCATCTTCATATTCATGTTGTTCAAAGTCTTCTTTTATAATTTTATATTCAAGAATTCCATTGCTGTGCTGTTCTTGATATATTCTTTTTATAAGTTCACTTCTATCTTCATTTAGGGTGGTGTATTCACAGGTGTTATTTATGTTGTCATAAACCACACAATCTAGGAATAATCCAAATTCAAAGTCAGGGTATATGCTTTTATGTGTTGGTACTTCTTCGAAGTATTTTATTGATTCATATGATACATATCCTAGTAATCCTCCTCTGAATCCTTCTTGTTCAAAATCATTATTAATTAATGTTTTTATATCTAGTAATGGATTTTCTGCTTCATATTCTATTGTTTCGGTGTCTGTTGTGATTGTAACTTTATGGTCGTGTGCTTTTATTTTAGCCACTGGGTTGAATCCTATTATTGAATATCTTGCTAATCCACTATCGGATTCCATAGATTCTAAAAGAAATGTGTCTTTATAGTTATAGTATAAATTTTTGAATAATTTAACTGGGTTAGCTATATTGATTGGTTTGGTTTGTGGTTTGTTAATTAATTTTTTAAGGTCGCCAAAAACATTCACTCTTTTTCATTTATATCACTCTCTTTAGTATATATAATTATTACATCAATGAACTATATAAATGTTTAGTGTATAAATTTGTACATTATATTTATATACTACAATATACATAAAAAATAACTAGAAAAATATAATGGAACTGATTATAGATGTGGGCAGATATACTTAAAAAATTCAATAAATATCCTTCACAAAAAAAAGTAGTACTAAAAATACTAGAACTAGGCTTAAGAATAGGTGATGATAAAAAAATTTATTCAAAAGACGTGGAAGTAAATATATCATCACTAGCTAAATCATTAAACACAGATAGGAGAGTAGTAACATCAACAATTAATAATATCCTATCTGATGAATATTTAAAACAAATATTTATGAATATTTCACCATCAGGGCCCTTACTTTCTAATATTTCAGATATGTTAGGATTAGGTGTTATAGAAATAGAGGCTGATGGAACAGAAGTAGGGATATTGCATAAAGTAACAGAAATATTAGCTAATGAAAAAATAAGTATTAGACAAGCATATGTCAGTGATCCTGAAATTGATCCAGTTCCTCATGCAACAATAATTACAGATAGACAATTAGATGGTGATCTAATTCAATCACTATTAAAAATAGATGATATTTCAAAAGTTTCATTATATTAAATAAATTAATTATATAAAAATAGTTTCAGACAAAAAAAAATAAAAATAGTAGAATTACTTACGTAATTCAAATAAATTACTTTTACCAAGTTCTCTTTCAAAGTATTTTGCTTTCTTATCTAATTTTTCTTTAATTATAATACTAAATGCAATTGCTGCTAGAGGGAATATTATTAATAATCCTAAATTAATTGTAAAGTTAGGCATAACAATTCCAAATACAGCATCTTTTAATAGTAAAATACCATAAGTCATTGGTAAATAAGGCATTAATCCTCCAAAGAGGGAAGACATTATTTCAATTGGATAAATACCATTAGTTCCAGATATTTGGAATACAAGTATAATTAAAGCTAATGCTTTACCAACATTACCAAGTACTGATACTAATGAATAAATAACTATCATAAATGATAGACCAATAACTATCATAGATAAAATCATAGCTAATGGATTAACTATGTGAACACCTAATAAATTCAATCCAATGAATGTAACAATAGATTGACAAATATTCAATATAATGAATAATACCATTTTTCCAAAATATACTTCACTAGGTGAATATTTTTCTTCATCAGTCACAGGTTTTGTACTTAATAATGCTACAAGAATAATACATCCCACCCATGCTGCTAAAACAGTATAAAATGGAGTTACTTGTTGAGCATAATTATCTGCTTCATAATAACTGTAATTATTTAATGTTGTTGGTGAGTGGAAATAATTTCTAATATTTTGTACAGTCATTGATTCAGATACTTCAGCAGTATTAGTGTTATTAGTAGTACTATTATTTTGAATTTGTGTTTGTTGTAATGTAACTGCATTAGATGTTAAATAATTTCGAGTATTGTATTCTTCATTTATAGCATTATTTATTTCATTATTTACTCTTTCTGCAGCTTTTGAGGTTATTTTAGGTGCTACAGGACTAACTTTTTCATTATCAATGTATTCAATTTGAGCTTGTTTTGGATTTCCAGAATAAACCGATAATATATCTTCTGAGAAATCATCTGGAATAATAATGGCTGCATAATAAGTTCCATTTTTCAATAAATCTCTAGCTTCATCTTCATCCTTATAAACCCAATTAAAATTTGAATTATTTTGTAATGTACTTACAACTTTGTCTCCATAATTATATGTAGTACCATTTACAGTAACTGGATTATCATTATTTACTATAATATAATCTAAATTATCAGTATCCTCATAGGGATCCCAACATGCATATATATTTATAATTGAGTATAATGATGGAAGAATTAATAATGCTACTAATACAATAATAACTATTGGATTTTTTATAGTAGATTTAAAATCATTTTTAATTATTTTTTTTACATTTTCAATCATTATATCACACTTATTTTGATAATTCTATTTTAATAAATTATTTTAATAAAAAATTATTAGAATATATCACTCTCTAAAAGTTCATTTATAATGTATTTAATTTAATATATATAATTTTTTGTATATATCTTATCTTTTTCATATAATATATTTTTCATAATTTGTCTTTTTAAAAATTTAAATAATACAATAAATATATTATAAAATAATGACCAAAGTCAAATAAATTAAAGAATTTAACTATAATCATTTTTTTTGTACATATAAAATAAGGAGGAGTTTTATAATGTGTATTGCAGCACCAGCAAAAATTTTAGAAATTAATAATAATGTAGCAACTTGTGATTTTGGTGGAGTTAAACAAGAAGCAAAATTAGATTTAGTTGAAGCAGATATAGGAAATTATGTGCTTATTCATTCAGGTTATGCTATAGAAGTATTAACTGAAGAAGCAGCTAAAGAAACATTAGATGTTTGGAATGACTTACTTGAAGAATTAGATTAAGTATTCTATTCTTCAAATACTTTTTTTATATTTTATCTATATTCACATTAAATTTTACATTAGGATATTTATTTCTTAGACTTATCATAAATTTTTCAAAATCAGTATAATCCACTTGATTTAACTTACTTTTCTTTATAATTTTCATATCATATGCAATAATTATTAATATTATTTCTTGTATTTTAGTTGTAACTATTTTTTTTGGAATTTCGGATTTATTATTAATGTTTATAGAAGATATTATTTTACCATTAAGATCTTTTCTTTTAATGTTATTGTATGTAATTGGATATATTCTTGTTTTATTAAGATTAATCAATGCATCAATCATGTTAATAAAGATACTTTTTTCATTGGATTTCTTTAATGTTTTTTGTATCTCTTCTATTAAATTTATTTTTTCACTTGTTGTTAATTTCTTATTTTCATATACTTCAATAGCATCTTTACTTAGGGAGTATTCTTTTTTAAAAGTATCATTTTTTCTTTCATATTTTCTCATTAATTGAATTAACTCCTCTGTAAATTCATTAATATTTTTAAGTTGTTTGATATCATTTTCATTATCTGACATAAATGTACTATTTATTTGAACATTTTCTAAAACATATTTTTCATTAGAGTATTTTACTAATTTTTTTAGAACTTCTATAAATACATGTTCATGTTCTTGCATAAATCGTTGAATTGTACGTGGAGATGGCACAAGACCTCTTGTTAGATATCTATAATAAATATTACATTCACAGAGTTCACTTATTTCATAATTATTTCTTAGATTATCGTAGGTTCCATATAATATTATACTTAAAAGTGTTGTTTTAGGAAATGCTGGACGTCCACGTGTTTTTTCATATTTTTTATCAAGATAATTAAAGTTTTCAGAAACAAATCTTTTAATAAAATGAGTAATATGATTGCGGGGAATATTTGAATCCACGGTATTAAATGTTAATCTTGTTTGACCAGTATCTATATATGACATGAAATAACACCTTTATTATTATTGTATTAATATATGATTTGAAATAATATAAATATAAGTTTAATAAAGTTGATTATTAATTTAATCTTAAAAATAGTTTTTTCATGAAATAATATATGTATTTAAATTAATTAGAATTAGTTTTTAAATGGGCACGCTGGGATTCGAACCCAGGACCTCACGGTTATCAGCCGTGCGCGCTAACCAAGCTGAGCCACGCGCCCTATAGTTTCAATAAATCAAATATTTCTAGTTTTTTCTTTAAATTAATTAGAATTAGTTTTTAAATGGGCACGCTGGGATTCGAACCCAGGACCTCACGGTTATCAGCCGTGCGCGCTAACCAAGCTGAGCCACGCGCCCTAATAAAAGAGTTATATTTGTGCATATAACAACTATTATTATATTAATAATTCATGTTATATATACTTTATGGTATATCTTCTAAAAAAAAGGTGATGTTATAGAACATCATCAATTATTCTTCTTCTTTATTAACCATTTCATTAATTGTATCAGCCATCATATGATCAATAACTTTGATTTCAGCTTTATCAATATCATCTAATTTTTCAACTTCTAATTTAGCTGCCATTGCAATGTTTGCAATACTCATACATCCAGGATTAGTTGGTGATAATGTAATATCTACTTTTTTATTTGCTTCATCAATATCAATTTCTCTTACTAAACCCATTTCAACTATACTAATTCCCATATGTGGGTCTGCAATTAAAGCTAATTTATCTTGAATTGTTTGTCTTATTTCTGATTCTGCCATTTTATATCTCTCCTTAATATCATATTAAAATTTATTTTTTATATACTTTTTTATTAAATTATCATGATTTTTAGGTTATTTTATTTGATGTCTTATCTTGACACCAACACCTTTAGTTGAATCAACTAATTCTTTACCACTCATCATAGATTTGCCTACACCAACAACTTCATCATCTTTTATTATAACTACTTCATCATTAGGAATAATGTTATCATCAGCGTCATCAATTCCTGGGGTAAATAATGTATTGGTTTTCAGGTCAAAATTTATAAATACTCTATTAATTTCTTGTTCTTTTAATATTTCACCTGCAGGTAGATTTAATGTGTATAATCCTGTTTCAAAATGTAATGTTGCAATTTGATTGTTATCTATGAGAATTCTTGTATTAAAGCGTCCTCTTGTTTGTGTGGTATCTGGTATTAAATTATCTGCTTTTTTAGTATTAAATTGGTATCTTGCAATTGATCTTAAATCATGAATTCTATGTTTATTTTGACTTACTTTATCTGCTTTTTTCACTTCATTTTTAAGATTTTCTAAAGATTCATTTGATCGTGTATTTTCATCATTACATGTATATACTACATTATCTAAGTATTCTTCACAAGCTAATTTATAACCTCCAGAAACATGAGCAATAACTTTATAATCTTTAGCATACTCTTTTAAACATTTTCCAGAAGATTTAATTTCCTCATCAGACCAATCACCTGTTGTTGAGGCATCATATGATTGAATAGGATATGTTTTCTCCATTTCTCTTGGACAAATTCCAAAGGGGGATGTTAGTATAACTTCTTGTAATCCTTTAGTGTATTTTCTAAATAATGTATGTGATTTTGACTGAGAATATGGTTTTTTCATACTACATGGTAATACAATTATTGTATCACTGTATGGTTCAAGTAATTGCATACGTTCTTGCCATCTAACTACTTCTGGTCTGTGTAAAGATAATTCAGTTACACAAGGTATTTTTGCATTTTTCATGATATATTCGTTCCTTATTAAATTTTAAAAAAGTAAAAAAAGAGGAGTTTAGAATAATTTACCTAATTTAAGTAATGCTTTAGGTGATACTTTAATCAATGTTTTAATTAAAGAACGTGGATTTACTTCAGTAAATTCAATTTCTGAGAATTCTGCAGCAATTTCATTAAGTTCATCATCACTTAATGATAATAAATATTCTTTTGCTTTGTTATATTTTTTATAATTTTTACCTATATTATCATCTGTTAATTTGATGTATTCTTTTAAGTTTTTCTTACTATAGTTTCCATCTTCAATTGCTTGAGCAGCAACAATACCTGCATAAACTCCTGATTCTAATGCACTATTAATTCCACCACCAGTTAATGGGTTTACAAATCCTGCTGCATCTCCAACAACTAATATATTATCGCCTACTCTGTCAGGCATTAATCCATTTACAGGATCTCCACCTACATTTATTTCTACTGCTTGTGCATTTTTAGTTTCAGGACATGTTTTAATGAAGTCTGTTAGGTATTCATATGCTGTTTTATCTGCCTTGGTTTTTAAGATTCCAAGACCTACATTTGCTATGTCATCACCTTTAGGGAAAATCCATACATATCCTCCAGGAGCTGCACTTCCAAAGAATAATGCAAGATCTCTGTTATTTTCCATTTCTACTCCAGCCATTTCAAATTGGATACATGATTCCATATGTTCAAATGGTGTGTTACATTTTAATCCAGCCCATCTTCCTACTTTGGATTCTGGTCCATCTGCAGCTATAACAATTTTAGCATGTATTTGTATTTCTTCACCCATTTTGTTTACAGTAACAATAATTCCATCATCTACTCTTTCAAGTGATGTAGCTGCAGTTTTTATCATTATTTCTGCACCAGCACGTGCAGCATCCATAGCCATATGTTTATCAAATACTTTTCTTTCTAAAACATATCCTGATTCTGGTAATTGGATAGTATCATTATCTAAGTATACACTTGTATTGTCTGGTGCAACTAGTCTTACGCCTTCTAATTCTCTTGCAATCCATCTTGGATCTGGTTGTATTCCAAGTTCAGCTAATCCTGATTTAGATACTCCTTCTGCACATCTTTTTGGTGCACCTATTTCTGATTTTCTATCAATAAGTATTACATTAGCTCCACGTAATGCTGCTTCTTTTGCTGCTAATGATCCTGAAGGTCCAGCTCCAACAACTAAAATATCAGTTTCTATCATTTTTTCACCTTATTCTAATGTCAATGCATGAACTGGACATATATCTACACATAATCCACATTTTACACATTTTTCATCATCGACAACTATTTTAAGTTCTTGTACTTGAATTGCATCTACATTACATACTCCGGCACATGCTCCACAGTACATACAAAAATCTTCTATAATCATAAAAAATAACTCCCTCTTTATATTTTATTCATTTTTTTGTTCTTTAAGCTTTTTTTCTTCAGCTCTTCTGATATCTATTGCTTCATCTCTTGTTATAAAGATATGACCACAGTTTGAACATTTTAATTCGCCGTTAGCACCATATGCTAAGAATTCTCTATCAAAATCTCTATGTTGAGTTTTATCTTTAGAACCACATTCTGGGCATGGTTTTAATAATTCTTCTATTTTCATAATAATTCTATCCTATTTTTTATCTTTTTCTTTCAATAAATCAAGAAGTTTAAATTGTGCTGCTTGTAAATGTTTACAATAAAAACTACCTGGTTGACGCTGGTTTCTATATATATAATCAGCACAATCACAATTCCAATATCCATAGATCATGGATACTAGATAGAAATCATTTTCATTTTTTTTAACTTTGAATATAACATGGTCTGGCTCATAATGTTCAACAATTACAGCATCCTTTTTGTATAATTTGTATCCTTCTATTATTCGTGCAGCCATATATATCAGTTTTTATTGATTTCTTAGTAATAATCAATATACTTTATTTAAAAAGTTATTCATTTCTTATATTTGTTCTTATAAATAATTAATTTTTTTATATTATATATTATTTAACATATATAATTTATTTTACATACATATATGGTATTTTTCTAATCATTATTGTTTATAACATAATACTGAATCTATTATCTGATATCCTGCATTAAATATAACTATGTATATAAATTCGGGTATAATTGTAGATAGATAACCTGATATAATTGCAATAATTAGAAAAATAAGTCCTCGTTTATATTTACCTAGATAGAAATGTCCTAGACCGGTCATGAAAAAACTAAGAATAATGACTATCGCTAGATTTTTTTTAGGTTTTAAAATAATGGGTTTGTCTTCTTTTTTTTCAGGTCCTTTATATTCAACACGATAATAATCATGATTTTTTTGTTGGACATGGTTTTTATTCATAGTATTCTGATTTGTTCTGGGTTTAAAATAAGTAAATACTTCTACTTCTTCAGGTTCGGGTAATTTTTCACCGCAATTTATACAATAAGTAACATTCTCTGGATTTTCATAATAACATCTATCACATTTCATTTTTTCAAACAACCTTGTTATTCTAATTTAAGAGGTAATATTTTATCAGCTAGTAATTTTAATGAATTTTCTCTTTTTACAATATTTATATGGAATGGAATTATCATAACTCCTATTTCATATGCCTCTTTTAATGTTAAACTAAATTCAGGATCAGTATTATAATTTGGAGTAAATACTTTTGCAAAATTATTTAATATTAATATTATAACTGCACTATTCTTATCTTCCTTTTTTATTGAAATTAATTCTTTTAAATGTTTTGTTCCTCTTTTTGTAGGAGCATCTGGAAATTTAGCTAAGTGTTTTTCAACTAAGGTACAACCTTTAACTTCTAGGTATAATTCTTCATCCACTTTATTTTTTAATAAAAAATCTAATCGACTATTTCCATAACTATATTCTGATTTGAATATATGGTAACTTTCAAGACTTTGTATTTGTTTATTTTTTATTAATTCGTTAACTAATTTGTTATGATAACTACTATTTAATAAAATCCAATTATTTCTATTTTCAATTGCAATTACATCATATTTGGTTTTACGTCTTGTTTTTTCATAAGTGGGAATAAATTTTATTAAAATAGGTGTTTCTGGAATAAGTAATTCTTTTAAACGTCCAGGATCATGTAAGTGTGCAATATCTATTCTGTTATTATTATCTTTAAATTCAACAGTAAATCGATTTGGTCTTGAAATGTAAGTTACTTCTATTAAATTATCAATTTCCATAATAATATAATCCATTTCTTTATTATTTATAGTATAGATTTATATAAATATTAAATATATTATTATTTTAAATGTGATGTTTCATGGTTATATGTAAGTATTGTGGTTATACAAATAAAAATGAAAATAAGTATTGTATGCATTGTTCTAAAAAACTACTTTTAGACAATAAACATGTAATGGATACTCCTAAAATATTAGAGAATTTATCTGATTTAAATAATTGGAATGATTCTTTTTTATGTACTGATGAAAAGTCTGATTTGAAAGAACTATTGGAATATGCTGATGAACCTATTTCTCAAAAAAATTATCTGAGTAATTTAAATAAATCCTCAAAAAAACAATCTATAGCCACAGTATTATCAGCATTAATTCCTGGTCTTGGATTTTGTTATCTTAGACAATGGCGTAAAGGTTTATTTTATTTTTTAATAAATTTTTCATTAGTCTTTTTAACAAATATGTTGATGGATTTATTTAATTCAATTTTATTTGTATATATTATGTATATTACTAATTTAGTCGTGTATATTTTAATTATAATAAATACGTATAAATCTTCTGGAATATATTAAGGTGTATGTTTATGATTAGATGTCCCAATTGTGATTTTGAAAATTATGATAAAACAAAATATTGTGTTGATTGTGGAAAAAATTTAACTAATATAAAACAAACAAATACTTTTAAACTAAGAGTTAGTTTAATATTAGCTATTATATTACCTGGAATTAGTTATTTTTATTTGAAACAGATTTATAAAGGTTTAATGTTTTTAATGCTTTTCCCATTATTATTTTTTAATTTTCTATTCATTGGTGGAGAATACATGATATGTTATCCAATATCTATTAATCTTATTACACTATTCTTGGAAATAATATTTGTAATATTATATTTATTTCAAATATATGATATTATTAAAATAACTAAGAAAGCAAATAATTTTTTAGATTAATTATTCTAATTTAATTCAGTTTATTATATAAATTAAGAGCGTAGTTTATTTATATGAAAATTTTAAATAAGTTAAATAATATATATAAAAATATTGAAATTTATTAAATTAAAAATTATATTTCACAGGGTTACTAAAAGTATAATTTAATAATATAATGGAGACAAGTGTCTATGGAATATGGAATGTATCATGAAATTAAGGATCAACCAATCTCTTTAAGACGTACAATCGATGCAGAGAAAAAACATATGGAACAAATATCCAAAGAATTCAGTAAATTTGATAAGATTTTTTTAATTGGTTGTGGAAGTTCACTATCAACTTGTTATACTGTAAAAGATGCAATGAAATCTATTTCTACAAAAAACATTGATGTACAAACAGGTTTTGATTTTGTAGATTATCAATATTTAGAAAAAGACAGTAATGTGGGTGTTATTTTAACATCTCAGTCAGGTGAAACATCAGATACTCTTGCAGCACTAAGAAAAGCAAAAAAATACAATATAAAAACAGTATCAATCACTAATATTGAAGATAGTTCAATGGCAAAAGAAGCAGATGATACAATTATCACAAGATGTGGTGAAGAATTAGCAATACTTGGTACAAAAACATATGTAACTCAATTATTTTCCTTATATGTTATATTATTTAATATGGTGAAAACAGAAAGATCTCAAAAAGTTTTAGAACAGCTAGATTTAATTCCAGATATTATTGAAAATTTAATCAATAATACAGAAGAAAAATCAAAACAAATGGCTAAAACAAATAAAGATGTTGATTTATTCTATTGTATGGGTAGTGGATTAAACTTTGGACTGGCTTATAAATTAGCAATGACAATGTTCATGGAAGGATCACTAAAACATGCATGTCCTGTATATTCTGGAGAATTTAGGCATGGTTTAATAGAACGTGTTGAAAAAGATGTTACAGTTGTCTTCCTAAAATCAGATGATGATTTTGATGATGTAACAAAAAGAGCAATAACATTCTGTGAAGATTTAGAAGTAAATTCCATAATTTTTGATTTAAAAGATTATGCAGATATAGACCCATTATTAACACCATTCGGATTAATAATACCATTAGAATGGTTCATATATCACTTATCCATATATAATGGAGAAGACCCTGGAAGTACAAGACATATTGGAAAAATAAGATACTAATCTTACTTTTATTCTTTTTAAACTTTTATTCTAACCATCAATTTTTCAGTATTTTTTTTTAATATTAATAGTATAATTTAAATTACATTGTTTATAAAACTAAATATATACAAATAAGATATATTTTTTTATTTAAATAAAATTTTTTGGAGAAGTGATTTTTTGTATTCAATTAAATCTAGTAAAGAATTCAATGACTTAAGTCCATTTATAATAATTGGGGCTGGAGGTGGAGGAGAAAAATTCTCTAACTTTTCAGGTGTAGAAACAGCAGGTTTCTTAGATGATTCAGAACAAAAACAAGGAAAAGATTTCTGTGGACATATAGTAGGTTCTGACTTAAAAAAAATGGTTGAAGAAACTAATTCAAAAACAGTTGCAATAATGCTACCTATAGGAGCTGAAGGTGCCGCACTAAAATATGCTGTTCAAGCAATAGATCTTGGACAAAATGTATTAGCATCATTTAGATCATTACCTTTAGAAGAAAACCCTTCTTTAATAAAATTTGCAAAACAAAAAGGCGTTCAAATTAAACAAATTAGTTCAAGATTAGATAATGTTGAAAAAGTAATGGGAAAAGCACCTGAGAAAGTAACAGAAGTACTACCAAAAATAACATACATGCATAAAAAACCAGTAATATATGTTGGTGGAACTTCACAAGAATCTGGAAAAAGAACAACTACTAGAAAACTAGGAAAAGCTGCTAAAGATTTAGGACTTAATGCAATCATATTTTCAACAGATGAAATGGGATTAGATGAACCAACAGATATTAATTTCAGAGCAGGTAGTCTATCTGTAATGGATGTTCCTGCTGCAATTATGGGAACTGTAAAATACATGGAAGAAAATGAAGATGCAGATATAATATTTATAGAAGGTCAAGCTAGTTTAACAGAAACAGGAAATCCACATCCAAAAGGATTATCTGCATCAATATTGTTTGGAGCAATGCCTGATGCTGTAATATTATGTCATAGACCAAATCATCCATTTAGGGAACCAGTAAGTATAGCTACAGAATTAAACGCTGTTGAAGCAGTAGAACCAACAAAAGTAATTGGATTATCAATAAATAGAAGAAATTCTCCAGAAACTTCATTAGAAGAAATTGAATCAGAATTTAATTTACCAACAGTGGACTTACATACAGATTCAAATGGTGGAATAACCAGATTAATTAAAACAGTTTTAGATTATGTGGGTGAAGAATAATGGAAAATTCAATTAAAGATTTCACAGTTAATATAAAAAAATCGGTCAATGATTTTACTGATGAATATAGTATGGAACCAAATTTCAATAATAACCAAAAAATGATTGATGATAATGTTGTATCATCTATAGAAAAGTCTTATGATGATGATTATGAAGATATTGTAGTAGATCATGATGATGATTTAATTGAAATAGATCCTGTAAATACAATAGATACAATAAGATTAGTTAAAGTTAAATCACTTAGTGCATTATCTGATGAATTAGATAATGTTAATAAAACAGGTGTTCCAGCAATTTTGGATTTAAAATATATTCAAGAAAGACGAGCTTCAGAATTCAAAAAAGTTGCTTCAACATTCAGAGCTTTTAAAACCACAACAAATGCAAATGTTGTTTTATTAGGCAGTACAAAAAATGTTGTTGTTGTAACACCAGAAGATATATTATTATTAAAACAATAAATATTCTGAATTTAAAAAAAATCAGTACTTCTCTCTTTTTATTTTTTACAATATTAAATATTAATTCTATTTCTTTTAAAAAAAGTTATAAATAGTTTTAAATTTTCAAATCATGAAAATCAACAATATTTTTATATAAAACTTTGTTAATATCACTCTTTTTAAAACCATTTACTTCTAAGCTATGTTTAGTCTCTGGTAACGACATGTGATTTGATGGAGCAGAACTCATATCACTATCCAATACAAATTTATCAAAACCATATTTATCAAGCATACGTACAGTATCATCTACAGACATTTTTTCTGGTTGTACTGTTATACCAAGAGTATATTTCTTATCAATAATCATGTCAACTATTGAAAAATCAACATGGTCTAATTGAACTAATTTTGGATTAATATTATTATCAATTAATTCAATAGTTGTTTTAGTTACTTCTGCTTTATCTGTTCTTGGTGTATGTACAATCACATTATAATTGTTTTCATCAGCAAATTGTAATTGTTCTACAAATACTTCTTGTTCTAGTTTTGCTGTTGAATTTATACCAATTTCACCAACTGCAATAACATGTTTTTCCATCATATATTCTGGAAGTTTTTCAATAACTTTTGTGTAGTCAATAGGAATTGCTCTTGGATGAACACCTACTGCTGCATATACTGTGACACCATGCCTAGCTATTCTTTTAGGTTCTTGGTATACAATCCTATTTAAATGTTCAATTGTAACATTAGATTGATTCATTTCTAAAGGATCATGTGCACAGGCAATAACTGCTTCAACACCAGCCATTTTTATATCTTTAAAGTTTTCAAGTGGTCTAGTATCGGCATGCATATGAGCATCAATAATCATATCAATCACTTATTCTTTTATTTCTTCAAATTTAGAAAATCCATTAATAAGTTCAGTTATAATTAATGGTAATTTTTCAATATCTATTCGTTTTTGTTCAAAGGTATCACGATTACGTATTGTAACTTTTTTATCTTCAACAGTATCATAATCTATGGTTACTGCAAATGGAATTCCTATTTCATCACCACGTGCATATCTACGACCAATAGTTCCACTACCATCAAATGTTGTGATTATGTTGTTTTTACGTAACGTTTTTTCAATATTTCGAGCAATATCTACTAATGGTTCTTTGTTTACTAATGGTAGAACAGCAACTTTTATTGGAGCTATTTTAGCTGGTATTTTAAGGTATGCTCTTGTTTCTCCTTCTTCAGAAGTATCTTCGGTATATGAATGAAGTAATGTTGAATAAATTATACGGTCAATACCATATGATGGTTCAATTACATGAGGTACTATTCTTTCTCCTCTTATTTGTTCTTCTTTTGTTTCAAATGTTACAAATGAATCATCTATTTCATATTGAGTATCATTTATTTCAAATTCATATTTATGTCCTGATTCAAATGTGGATTTAATTATATCTGGATTTGTTTTTTCAAGTATTTCTTTAGCTTTTGCAGAATCTCCTTTGAATGTTGGACCAAATTTTTTCATATTAAAGGATGGTTTGGTCACTGTCACTGTTTTCGGAGTTTCATATTCTTTGAATACGGATAAATCTTCTTTACTATGTGCAATATGTGATTTTAAGTCAAAATCAGTACGATCTGCAATACCTATAATTTCTACCCATCCATATTGGTCAGTTTTAACTTCAGCATCCCAGCAATCAATAGCATAGTGGGCCATTTCATCAGGTAAGTGTTGTCTGAAACGTATTGCATCTTCAGGAATTCCAATATCAGTTAAGAATTTACGTGCAATAACTATTTGATATATTAACATTTCGCTTGATACAATGTTATTTTTAATAGCATCTTTAACTTTTATTTGTATTGGTTCTTCTTCATTTAATTGTTCTTTTTGACTATATAATCTTAGTTCATAGTCTTCAATTGTAGAATAATTTTCATGACTTTTATCTGAAGGATCTACGAATATTTCTGCTTCTGCTTGAGTAAATTCTCTTAGTCTTATTACTCCTTGTCTTGGGGATAATTCATTTCTATATGATTTACCTAATTGAACTATACCAAATGGTAGTTTATCTTTGTAGAATCTACTTATTCTTTTAAATGCAATAAATATTCCTTGCGCTGTTTCAGGACGCATATATCCTGTTTGTTTTCCGCTTACACCTATTTGTGTTTTAAACATTAGATTATAACTTTGTACAGGAGCTAGTTTTCCTTCACAGTTATCACATACAATATTGTTTTCTTCAATGATTTCTGTTAAAGTTTCATCTGGAAGACCTTCTACTTCTTTATTTATTGCTGCTTCGATTATATGATCAGCTCTATATACTTCGTTACATTCAGTACATTGGGTCATAGGGTCAGTAAAGTTATCAACGTGACCTGATGCTTTTAATGTATTTCTTGGCATAATTGTTGGTGCTTCTATTTCATAGAATCCTTCTTGTGAAACATAGTATTTTCTCCAAAGATTCATTATATTATTTTTAAGAACACCACCTAATGGCCCGTAATCATAAAATCCTGCTACTCCTGAGTATATTTCAAAAGATGGATATAAAAATCCTCTTTTTCTTGATATACTCATCATTTCTTCATTTCCCATTATTTTCCTCCTTGTTTTATATCAAAGTCTTCTTTTATTTTACTTACTTGTGGTCCTGTTTGTCCCATATATTTACTATCTCGTTCTTTATGGCCATATGGTTTAGCAGATGGTGAGGTCATAGTTTCAAATACTATTTGACATACTCTTTGTTTAGGATATAATGCAACAGGCATTTTTCCAATATTGGATATTTCAAGTGTTATTTTACCTTCAAATCCTGGATCAATATAACCTGCTGTTACATGCATTGTAATACCTAATCTTCCCATGGATGATCTACCTTCTACACGTGCAACAATATCATCTGGTAGTTTCACGGTTTCAAGTGTTGTTGCAAGGGTAAATTCACCAGGATGTATTATGAATGGTTGTTCATCATCTATTGTAAATGATTCCATATATGATTCTAAATCAGTATTGTCAAAGGGGTCTATGTATGGTTTACTGATTATTTTAAATCCTTTGAATTCATTTCCTATTCTTAAATCTACTGATGATGGTTGAATTTGTTTTTCATCGAGTATGGGATCAATTACAATTTTATCTTCATCTAAATATTTTTTTATATCGATGTCACTAAGTATTGCCATAGGTCTATTCCTCATGAGACTTTTTGATTCTGGTATCTATACGTTTTAATGTTCCACGAAGGGTTCGTGTTTCACGTCCTACCATAAATGCTCTTCCTATTATTCGTTTAACAAGAATTTTCACTTGTTTTTCTTTATGTTCTGCATAATCTAATTTTGAGATAATATTGTCTGTTAGTTGAAGTAATATTTCTTTATCTTCATAACTTGCAATATCTATATTATCTATTGGGTAACTTTTCTTATTTTTAAATATTTCATAAAAAATAATTGTAGCAGCGTGTGTAATATTCATTATGGGGTATTCATCACTTGTAGGAATCGTAACTAAAACATCACAAGATTCTAATTCATGATTACTAAGTCCATCACCTTCACGTCCAAATAATAGTGCAATATTACCATTTATTTGCATTGTTTTTCCTAATTCTTCTGGTGTAATTGGGATGCGTGGTACATTATAACTTCCTCCAGGAGTACCTGTAGTACCTACAACTGAAGTTATTTCATTATCTTTTATAAACTCATCAAGAGTATCATATATCAATGCATCTTGTACTAATTCTCGAGCATGCATTGCTTGATAATATGCGTCATTTTCTAGTTTACATGGATTAATTAAAACTAGTTTTTTTAATCCAAAATTTTTCATACATCTTGCAAGAAATCCAATATTTCCAGATGTTTTTGGTTCAACAAATACTGTATAAATTTTCAAATAGAATCACTATATTTATATTTGTATGATATTTTTAAAATAATTTGGGGGTGTGATGTTACTGTAAAAAAATTATGGATGTAATTATTAAATAGTGTATTATTTTTCATGTTTTAACGTGTGGATAAAACTAATTTTTTATTAAATTATTTTTTTTTCAATTAATTTTAGATTTTTTTTTGGAGGATGCTCTTTTTTCAATGGAGGGGTATTTACTGATGTAATATAATATAAATTTAAATATTATTACTATTTAATAATTAATCATTAAATTATGGAGGTTAATAATTCATGAAATTACCATCAAATTTTAATATTAATTTAAATGCAGTAATCCTTTTATTACTAGGACTTATAGCAATATCATTTCCTCTAGTTTCAACAATGACTGTTGGAATTATCACAGGTTTCATGTTTTTAATGGTTGCTTTAGTATTGTTCATAACATCAACTGGTAAATTTATATTTAGTAAATATTTGGGTTATTTATCTATAATTCTTGCTGTTCTTTGTTTAATTCTCAGTTGGTTTTTAATGTTTGATCCTGCAGATGTAACAATGCTTGCAAGCTATGTTATATATATTTTAGGAATAATAATGATAATTTCAGGTATTTCTCATATTATAACTGCTAAGGTATTTAAACCAGTGTTGATTATGGGAATTATTGATGTACTTTTTGGTATTTTATATATTATTGTTGGTACATTTATTATTAATCCAGTACATTTAGGTTATGTTATTGGTGTATGGCTGTTATTATCTGGAATTTTATCATTATTTTCTTGGGATAATTATTAGTTTTTTTATCCTATTTTTCTTTTTTTTTAACTGTAACTAATTTTATATTACTTCTCAACATATATTATTATATAATTCAACTATATGGATGATAAATAATGAAACTTGTAACAACACCTAATATTGAAGGAAAATCTGTTAAAAAATACTATGGTATAGTGAATGGTGAAGGTTTAATAGGTGCTAATGTGTATAAAGATATTTTTTCAGGAGTTCGTGATGTAGTTGGTGGTAGAACTTCTACTTATGAAAAAGAATTAAAAAAAGCACGAGAAATAGCAATTAATAGTATGATAGAAAAAGCTGAGGCTATGGGGGCTAATGTTATTTTAAATGTTAGAATAAAATATAGTAATTTAGGTGGTACTATGGGTAATACAATTTTAGTAAGTGTTAATGGAACTGCTGTGTTATATTGATTATTTTTTTTTTAAAAAAAATATAATATAAGAAGCATATTTATTCATATGCTCTTTTTATTAATTCCATTAAGTTAATAATGGATGTGTTCATATTGTTTTTAGTTAATGAATCTTGTATGTTAAATTCACAGAAAGGACAATTTGTAACAACATAATCCACATCTAATTCTTTAATCATATCTACTTTATCATCTGCTAAAGCTTCTGCTAGTTCAGGTTTTCCAGATTTTACTCCTCCACCTGCACCACAACATTGATCAGGTTTTGCCATTTCAATGAATTCAACACCTTTTAAATTATTTAAGATATTACGTGGCTGTTTACTAATTCCTTGTCCTCTTATAAGATGACATGGGTCATGGTATGTAACTTTAATATCTAATTCTTTCATATCTTCTGAATTTAATTTTCCATCTAAAAATTCAGTAATGTCCATTACATTAAGATTTGCACCATATTCAGGATAATTTCTTTTAAGTGTTGAACCACAACCAGCACACACTGTTAGTACAATATCGTATTCTTTAAATATTTCATAATTTTTCTTCACTAAATTTGGTATAATTTCAGTTTGTCCTGTTCTTAGTAAAGGTGAACCACAACATACTTGTTCTTCAGGTATATCTACTTCATAACCTAGTTTGGTTAGAATAGTAATAAGATTTTCTGCAATCCATGGTAGCCGATTATCTATCATACAACCAGTGAAGAATGCAATTTTAGGTTTTTCTTCAAACTTATGTGTTTGATTATATGATTTAACAAATCCTTCAGGATATTTTCCTTCGCCTGTTGGTTGAACACTACGACCTGTATCATGAACATATTCTCTTATTATTTTATGTTCTTTTAATGGACCTTCTTTTTCAGTACATATTTGTGCTCTTAATTTTTCAATAGCTTTTCCATAGATATCTATTTCTTTTGGACAAGTTATAGAACATTGACCACAAGAGGTACAATAATAAATACCAGCATCTATAGCATCTTCATTTCGAGAAAAATCTTCTCGTGGATCAAATGAAATTTCAGATAATGCTCTCATAAAATAAGGGCCTACATAATTTTCAGTTTTTTGAATAACAGGACACATAGAAATACATGAATAACAATCAATACATCCTCTTAATGCTTCTGTTCTTTTGTATTCTTCTGGTTTTATAATTGCAGGTTCACTTACAGTTTCATTAGAATCTATTGAAGCCATATATAAATTAAGATTATTTGTTTCATCATTTAATGTACTACGATCAACAATTAAATCTTTAATAACTTTAAAATCTAATGGTTCTAATGTATCATTGTCATTAATTTCAGCTTTACATGCTAATTTTGCTTTTCCATTTACTTTAATTGCACAGGATCCACATTGTCCTGCTCTACAAGAATATCTATAAGCAATTTCTGCATCATATTTATTATTTATTTGTTGTAACGCATCTAAAACTTTCATTTTATTTGTTTTTTCAATTTCATATGATTCCATATAATGTTCTTCTTTTTTAGGATCATATCTTTTAACGTTAACAGTAATCATATACTACCCCTAATTAAATTCAGTATAAAAGAATAATAATTTCTCGTGAAATTTTGTTTATTTAAAAAATTTTCATTATTTTTTTTATATTTAATATTATCTTTTTTTTAACTTTTATAATTTTAATTTATGTGTTTTTATGATTTCATATATTTATGTATTATAACTTAAATATTTTATAAGATAAATATAGTAATATAATTGTAATTATTAATTATTAATTTTTCATCATTTTTAATTAACTATTTTTTTACATTTATTAACAAAGTTAATTATTTATAAGGAGTAAGTAATATGAATATAAATGAATTACTAGATTCAGAAAAAGGTAAAAAACGTTTCATGTTAGGTAATGAAGCGGCTGTAAGAGGTGTTCTTGAAGCTGGAGTTTCCTTAGCAGCAACATATCCTGGAACTCCATCATCTGAAATTGGGGATATTTTATTTCACATAGCAAAAGATGCCAATATTTACTTTGAATTTTCAGCAAATGAAAAAGTAGCAATAGAAGTAGCAGCATCTGCTGCAAGTTCAGGGTTACGTACATTTTCATTTATGAAACATGTTGGAGTAAATGTGGCAGCAGATTCACTTATGACTAGTGCTTATATGGGTGTAGAGGGAAGCTTTTTAATTTTAGTAGCTGATGATCCTTCAACATTTTCATCACAAAATGAACAAGATACTAGACATTTTGCAAGACAAGCAAATATACCTATATTTGAACCATCAAATCCACAGGAAATAAAAGATTTTATCCATTATGCATATGATATTTCAGATAAATATAATATACCAGTTATCATAAGAACAACTACGAGAGTATCTCATATGAGGGGTATTGTTGAAACAGATGAATACACTAAAAATACTATAACTAGTAGTACTTATGAAAATAAAGGTTTACATGTACCAGTACCAGAAATAGCAAGAGTTATGCATAAAAATCTTGTAGAAAAAATACATGATTTACGAGAAATTTCAAATAAAAGTCCATTAAATAAGGTATATGATAATGGGGCTAATATTGGAGTAATTACTTCGGGTGGGGCATATAATTATGTTGCTGATGTTATAAATCAACATGATTTAAGTGTAAATATTTTAAAACTAGGCTTTTCACATCCATTCCCTGAAGATTTAGTAAAAGATTTTTTAGAAAATAATGATGAAGTATTAGTTGTTGAAGAAGTTGATCCAATAAATGAAATGGAAACATTAGCTGTAGCAGGGTTGAATAATATTAATACTATTATTCATGGTAAAAAAGATGGTTCTTTACCTGAAATTTTAGAATATACTCCAGATATATTATATGAAGCTTTACAAAATTTACTTTCATTTGATGCAGAAGAAATTGAAGTAAATGCACCTTCAGAAATTCAATTACCTTCTAGGCCAGCAAACTTATGTTCTGGATGTCCACATAGGGCTTCATTCTATGCAGCAAGACAAACAATTAATAAAATGAATTTGGATGTTGAAAGTATTCATCCATCAGATATTGGATGTTATACATTAGGAATAGCACCTCCATATAATATGGCAAATTATTTAATGTCTATGGGTGCAAGTGTTGGGGCAAGCTGTGGTTTTAGTAAAGCAACTGATAATCAACCTATTATTAGCTTTATTGGTGATTCAACATTTTTCCATGCTGGAATACCACCTCTTATAAATGCTATACATAATAAAATGAAATTTACACTTGTAATACTTGATAATAGAATAACTGCAATGACTGGTGGACAAACAAATCCAGGAATTCCAATTGATGGGATGGGTGATGAAGCCCCTGCTATTGACATTGAATCATTAGTAAAATCAATTGGTGTTGGTTTTGTAGAATCAATTGATCCAATGAATGTAAATGAAATGATTGATTTATATCAAAAAGCTTTATCTTATGATGGGGTATCAGTAATAATTGCTAAACATCCTTGTGTTCTAATTAATAAGAAAGAGATAAGGTCAAGAAATTATCAAATTAAAGTGGATAGTGATAAATGTATTCATTGTAATAAGTGTACAAATCAATTAGCATGTCCAAGTATCAATGAAATCGATGGTGAAATAAGAATTAATCAAGCATGTACTAAATGTGGAGTATGTATAAACGTATGTCCAACAGATGCAATACATAAAGAGGAGTAGGTAACATGGCATATAATATTTATATTTGTGGTATTGGTGGACAAGGAATTATTAAAACATCTATAGTTATAGGAGAAACTGCTCTTAAAGAAGATATGAATGTAGTTATGAGTGAAATACATGGAATGTCTCAAAGAGGAGGAGTGGTGTCCACTGAATTAAAAATAGGTGATGATAAAAGTCCTATAATTCAAAAAGGAACTTCTGATTTAGTCTTAGCATTTGAACCAGTAGAAGCACTTAGGGCTTTAGAAAAAACAAATAAAAGTACTATTGTAATAGTAAACACATCGCCTGTACTTCCCTCCACGATAAATCAGCAAGATGTTGATTATCCGGAAGTGGATGCTATATTAGCAGAATTATCTGATAAAGTCAAAGAAGTATATAGTATGGATGCTAATAAAATAGCATTAACTGCTGGACATCCATTATCCATGAATATGGCAATGTTGGGTGGTGCTGCTGCAGTATCATCATTCCCGTTAGATGTTGATAAAATAATTGATACAATGAAAGAAAATTTACCACCAAAATCAATTGAAACTAATATAAAAGCATTTGAAGATGGATATAATTCTTGTAAATAAAAAAAAGTAGTAAGAAGGATATTATATTGAATATATTTCTTCAGGAGAAATAATATTTGAATTTCCTTCTTTTAATATTTCTAATCCTTTTTCCATATCTTCTAATTTTAATATAACAATAGCATTATATGTTTTCTGTTCAACAAATGCATATAAGTATTCGAGGTTAATATTATTTTTTTCAAGTACTCTGAGAACTTCATTTAGTCCTCCAGGTTCATCACTAATAGATACTGCTAATACTTTTGTTATTTTAACTATGAAATTATTTTTTTCTAATTCATCTTTAACTTTAATAGGGTCTGTAACAATTAATCTTAGAATTCCAAATTCTGATGTATCTGCAATAGATAATGCGCGTATATTAACATTCAGTTTTTCAATAATATCAAGTGCATTTAACATTCTACCTTCTTTGTTTTCTAAAAAGATAGATAATTGATTTACATACATATTCATATAATCATATCCCTTTTTTTTATTCATTTCGTTTATCAATTACACGTACTGCTTTTCCTGAATCTACTCTGTCAATTGTTTTAGGTTCAACAAGAGTTACATTAACTCTTAAACCAATTTCGTCATGTATTGCTTGAGCTAATTTGTCTCTTATGCCTACTAATTCTTTTACATTATCAAAGAAAATATCAGGGGATGCTTCAACTTTAACTTCTATTTGATCTAACACATCTGGTCTTGTTAATATGATTTGATAATGAGGTTCAACACCTTTAATTGATAATAATGCTTTTTCAATTTGTGATGGGAAGACACTAACTCCTTTAATTTTAAGCATGTCATCTGTTCTTCCTCTGATTTTACCCATTTTTATAAGAGTTCTACCACAACCACATTTTTCATGGTGTATGTCTGTAATATCTCTTGTACGGAATCTGATTAATGGCATCCCAACTCTGGTTAGTGTTGTTAAGACAAGTTCTCCTTCATTACCTTCAGGTAATTGTTTCATGGTATTTGGATCAATTATTTCTGGGTAGAAATGATCTTCATATAAATGAAGTCCGTCTTGTTCTGAGCATTCCATAGCAACACCAGGTCCCATAACTTCAGTTAAGCCATATATATTGTATGCTGGTGTTTTGAATTTTTCCTCGATTTGTTGTCTCATTTCATCAGTCCAACTTTCAGAACCAAAACCAATTACATTAAGATTTAAATCTTCTGGTTTTATTCCCATTGATTCTAATTCTTCTGCTATATGTAATCCATAGGATGGTGTAAAAATTAATACTGATGTTTTGAAATCTTTTAGTAATTCAATTTGTCTTAGAGTTTGTCCTGTAGATATAGGTACTACTGTTGCACCTACTTTTTGTCCACCATAATGAACTCCAAATCCTCCAGTAAATAAACCATATCCATGAGTATTTTGGATAATATCATCTTCACCTACACCCATCATGGTTAATCCTCTAGCTATAACTTCGCTCCATGTGTCTAGGTCTTCTTTAGTATAACCTGATACTGTTGGTTTTCCAGTTGTTCCACTTGAAGTATGTATTTCTACTATTTCTTTTTGTGGTACTGCAAATAATCCGAAAGGATAAGAAGCTCTCAAGTCTGTTTTTGTTGTGAATGGTAGTTTTTCAATATCTTCAAGAGTTTCTATGTCTTCAGGATATACTTCTTCTTCGGTGTATCTTTTATGGTAGTATGGTACTTTATTAAAAGCAGTTGTAACAACTTCTTGCAGGCGTTTTAATTGTAATTCTTTCATGTCATCTAATGACATGCATTCAATTGGTTCATCCCAAATCATGTATTTACTTCCTATTTATTTTTTCATTAATTAATAGTATATAGAAAGTATTTAATTAATTTGTTGTATTAAGGAGAATATTTAGTTATTAAATTCATAATATTGTTTTAATCAATAATAAGTTAACAGATAATGTAATTATATAATACAAGTATATTTAATTTTAAAATAGATAATTAATATTAATAAAAAGTTAGTATAATTAAGATTCATATTCTAACTTTGATTATTAGTTTGGAAGGGTGAAAAAATGAGTGATAAAAAAATAACATATGATGATGTTAAACAATATGAATCATTATTTACAATGGTACCTTCATTTATTTTAGGTACAACTATAAAAAGAAATACTAATGTAGTATCTAAATTCAAATCAATAGTATTATCTAATCTAGAAAGTTTAAGTCCTGAAAATAGGGAAAAATTGAATATTATATTAGAATCAGAGGTTTCAGAATTACAATCCGTTATGAAAATTGCTTATTCTAAAACAAAGAAAAAACAGTATAAATTATTAGCAGATCCTAAGGCTGTTGATTTTATAAAATTTAATTTAAATGAGTTAAAAAAATTACTTTAAAAAAGAAGAATGTTTAGAATAATTTTTTTTTATTCTATATTCACATTAATTTTTTCTTTAGTATCTTCTTCTGAATCATTGTTTTCGTCTGGTGTTGGTTCATCTTCAGTTTTTATTATTTTATTGATTAAGATATAATCTCCAATACCTATGATGTCATCTTTGTTAAGTATGGTTGTATTTTTTGGTTTTCCGAATGAAGATGGTTTTCCAATAGTTAAATTAGTAACTTTTAATTTTTCAAAGTCAATGTCTATATTAAGTAATTTTCCAGTTTCATTTCCTTGTGAATCTAGAACAGTTTTACCTATAGCATTATTTATTTTAAGATTGTCTTCTTCATCTTCAGGTATTTTTTCAAAGATATTTCCAGATATATCATCTTTTGTTTTGTTAAGTAAAATGTAATCTCCAACTATTTCAAGGTCTTCTGAAGTTAAATTGTAATATTTTTTATTTATAGGATTTCCAAGAGAACCAATTATTTTAGTTACTTCGTATGTTTTAACATTGAAACTTATTTCAGCTACTTTTGCAACATCTTTTGCATCTTTACTTATTATTTTCATTCCAAAGATATCTTTTGCATTCATATTAATCACTTCTGTATAACTTTCCTTTTCTTTTATTAACTTTTATTTTATATTAATACTTATTTATATTATTTATTCATCTAAGTATTGTTTAAATTCACTTATTGTTAATAATGGTTTAAATTGTACATTGTTTTCTTCAAATGTTTTTTGTGCACCTTCTTCTCTATCAACTATTACAAAAGCTTGTGTGATATTTCCACCATTTTCTTCAATTACTTTTATAGCTTTTAATAATGAGCCTCCTGTTGTTGTTACATCTTCAACAATAACTACATTATCATTTTCAAGTAATTCTCCTTCAATTTGTTTACTAGTACCATATGATTTTTTTTCTTTTCTAATCATTAACATTGGTTTTTTTGATATTAATGATGTTGCTGTTGCAATTGGTACTGCACCTAATGCAGGTCCTGCTATTTTATCTATGTTGTCATCTTGTATTTGTTCTGTTATTAGATGAGCTACACATTCGAGAATTTCTGGTTCTGTTATTGCTTTTTTCATGTCAACATAGTAATCACTTTCTTTTCCAGAGGATAATGTGAATTTTCCAAATTTTATTACATTATTATTTTTTAATAATTCTATTAATTTGCTTTTGTAATCTGTCATTTCAAACCCTTTTTTTATAATTCATTTTCTAATTCTTCAATTACTAATTCTGCATCGTTTATTGCTTGTTTGAGGATTATTTTATCACCAATACGGTTTATCATTTCAAATGGAACGATAATTTCATTTTTTGATATACCAATACTTTCACTTATTCCACCTTTTGTAACAATAAGTGATTCAAGTCTATTGGTTGATGTATCCAGTTCTACATCTTTAATTTTACCCATTATTGATGCTGAATTGTCTAATACTTCTTTCCCAATTAATTCATTTAATAAACGCATATTAATCACTTTAAATAATTATATTATGAATTGTTAAAACATAATGTATAATACTAATATATATGTTATTTGGATGTTATAATTTTTTACAATTATACTTTATTTTATTATAGTTCTAATACTATTTTTTTATCAAAATAATTAAACTATTAAAATACTAAATAATATTAGATATACTAATAAAAGTTATGGGGAATTATTTAATGAAGATATATATTTTAGATGCATCAGGTTTAATCAATGGTTTTTATTCTAAAGATTCACTTAATCTAATGACATCCTCAACAGTATCTGAAATTAGGGATATTAATACAGAAATGTTATTAAATAACTGTATTAATGAAGGAATTATAAGAATTGAAAATGTAAACTTCAATGAAGAAAAGGATATTCAGGATGTATTATTATCTAGTGGAGATTTAATGAGACTTTCGGCTACTGATAAGGATATAGTAGCATTAGCACTTAAATATAAAAAAGAAGGTCATGATGTAATTACTGTCACTGATGATTATTCAATGCAGAATGTACTAAAATTACTTAATCTTAAGTTTAAATCTGTACGTACTGAAGGTATTAAAAAAACAATTCAATGGCAGAGAATTTGTAAAGGATGTAGAAAAAAATATCCCTCTGACAGTACAGAAAAAGAATGTGATGTATGTGGATCACCAATTATTAGAAAACGTATGAAAGCAAGAAGTAATCATTAAAAAAAATAGAGGGTATTATGAGTTTAAAAATTGGAATAATAGTTCATGGTCCTGGAATAATTGACACAGGAGAAGCAAAACGAATTATAGGTATTTTATCTAATTATGGTGAAGTTTCATGTAGACTTGGTGGAACAATGGGACGAACTGCTGTTATTGATGCTAATTTAGAAGACATAATTAATATTGAAGATAAATTACTACCAAGTCAATCTATACAATTATTGTCTGAAGACAATGATATTTTATTCTTACTAAATTATGGAAAATCCACAGTTACAGGTCATACATTTGGATATAAAGTATTAAATAATGTTGGTAAACAGGTTAATTTAGTACAAATAGAACGTCCTGGAGAAAGTGATGGTATTATAATTCAATGGAATAAATTCTCAGATATTAACTTAATAAAAAGGATTGCTCATGATTTAAAATTACCTATAACTAATTATGATGAAGTAATTGATTTAGTTGAAGATTTAACTGGTTATAGTAGAGAAAATAATAGAATTGAACGAAAAGTTGCAGGTGTATCCCCTGAGGAAAATATAATGTTAAATGGTATAATTATAGGGAAGGTTACATCAAATAATTTAACAATAATTTCAGAAAATAATCAAATTATAGAAATGAAAGGTGGAATTATTAAACAACATGGCTTAGAAAAATTAGGGGATGTTGATTTATCCAAGGCTATTATAAAAACAGGATTACTAAGAAAATCAGAAAATATAAATCCTAGAATTATAAATCATGAACGAAAAGATAAACTAAAAGTAATGTTCCTAGATCATGCAGCGGAAGATATTTACAAGTACAAAGACATTGATTTATTAGTTACAATAGGTGATGATACAACACTATTATCATCAGATATATTATATCGTTTTAGTATTCCTATTATTGGAATAACTGATGGTGACTTAGATAAAGTAGTGCTTAAAGGATTTAGACATGATGATTCTCTAATTATTCAAGTAAAATCGGGGTATGATGATATTATTGGTAATATAATTCATGAACTATTATTTAAATCAGAGAATTATTTAATCATAGATGATATGGAAGAATTTAAAGAAAAAATAATAAGTATCATAAATAATCAAAAAATATCTTATAAATTTGTAGATAAACAATTAGTGGATTAGATAACACTTTGTTAAATTATTAGTATTTAAAATAATAAATGAATAACTATTGATAACAATTAACTACAATATAGTATATTATAATAATCAAGCGGGGAATAATTTTGGATTTTAATGAAATAATTGAATCAATAAGAACATTTAAGGGAGTAACACGTAAAAAATCAATAGCAGATGTACGCGAGAAATTAAAAGATGTATATAATGTTTCAGGTAATGTCTATTTAGCATTTGGTGATGATGCAGCCGCTATAGATATAGGGAATAATCAATTAATGTTACTGGCAACTGATGGTATATGGGGCTCATTAATGGATATAAATCCATGGTGGTCTGGATATTGTTCTGTACTAGTAAATGTTAATGATATAGCAGCAATGGGTGGACTTCCAATGGGAATGACTAATGTTTTATCATCATCCAATCCAGAAATAACAGCAGAAATAATGGATGGAATAAAAGAAGGTGTGAAAAAATTTGGAGTACCTATGGTTGGAGGACATACTCATCCAGACACACCGTATGATGCATTAGATGTAGCAATAAGTGGGATTGTGGATAAAGAAGCAGTTATACCAAGTTGTGGTGCAAAAACAGATGATAATATTATAGTAGCAATAGACTTGGATGGTAGTATATATCCAGGAACAGAAATAAATTGGGATACAACAAGTGATAAATCACCAAAATATGTTCAGGATCAAATAAAAGTAATGAATACAATTGGTAAAAAACAATTAGTTCATGCTGCAAAGGATATTAGTAATCCTGGAATTGTAGGAACACTAGGAATGTTACTTGAAGCATCTAATATGGGTGCTCAAATAGAATTAGAACAAATTCCTCGACCTGATGATATTGACTGGATTAGGTGGTTTAAAATGTATCCTGGAAGTGCATTTGTATTAACAGCACCTGAAGAAACCACTGATAAAACTATTAGTTTATTGAATAAAGAACATATCAATGCAGAATGTGTTGGAAAAGTAATAGATAATCATAAATTAGCAATGTCTTATAAAAACAATACTAAAACTGTATTTGATTTTAATTCTGAAATAATCATGGGATTTACAGAAGACAAATAAAAAAAATTCTTTTTCCTAAAATTTCATATTTAACTTCCTCTTTTTTTTCTTTGTAGATTTGGTTTTAAACTAATTTTTTTTTCAGGAATTTCATTGTAAATTTGTTATTTTTTTTATAATCTTGAGACTTAACCATATGTTAATGAATGTAAGTATATTTCTAAGTTACTATTTCTCTTAATTAAGTGCCCAGTTAATCATTTAAATGTATTAATACTATAAAGCTAATAAATTAAAATTATAGAAATACTTCATAATTTCTAAAAATCAGGGAATTATTTATTTAATATTTTTGTCATGTAATAATTCTTTATTTGAGGCGAAAAAAATGCAAGTTAAAATCAATAATGTGGAAATGGATATACCTATAGGATCAACTGTGGAAGATGCTATAAAACTGTCCAAAGCACCTTATATTACTGGTTCGGCTATTGCTTTAATTGAAGGGCGAGAAGAGCTTGAAAGTCATGTAAATAAGTACAGTATTGAAACTACGGGTGGTAATATAATTATTGAATTAGTTGATACTGCAAATATGTTAACTGATTTCTGGAAGAATAATTATAAAAAATTCATAGGAACAGCTATAAGGTGGACAACATCTCATGAGGTAGCTATAGGTTCAATAGTATCTGATTTAGAACCTACTAATGAGGAACATCTTTATAATAGGGGAGATGTGATAATCAGTTTATCTAGTTTTTCTAATGAATCTACACATATTATCATTTCTAAAGTTAAACATGAAGGTATATATGGAGTACCTAATCAAAATAAGGGTGTTTTTGCTACAGTAGTGGGTGGTAAACGAAATATAATAAAACTCAAAAATACTGATGAAGTTTTAGATATTCATCCAGTCATAGAAAGAAAGAGTATAATAAAAAGTGCAGCAGTCACGGATTTCAACACAGAATTAAAACAGGGAAATGAATTATACACTTACATTGAAGTTGAAGCAAACCCTGAAGCACCTATATCATTTGAACATTTTCTTAAAATAATTGAAGATGGAACATTACATGTAGATTATGAATCAGAAAGTTTCATAGGAAATAACACTTTAAAAGGTTTAGAAAAAGATACAGAACTAATTGAAAAAAGAAAAAGAGGTGTTGTAACACTAAGAAATCAGGGGGCTGGTGTAGGACGAGTATATATTTATAGAGAAGATCGTGTATCCGTACCAACACATAATATAATAGGTCATGTTACACGAGGTATTCAAATACTAGATACTGTAAATGAACATGATAAAATAACAATAGTAACAAATCCTGAAAAAATATCTACTGTTGCTCTTACACAAAAAGAAGCAGATGACTATCTTGATAAACTAGGTATTGAACATGAACGTGATGGTCTAACTGATGATGATGCAATTATTGTAGCACAAGATCCACTATACACTATAGATGTACATAAAGAAAATAAACTTAAAACTCTAGGAGTACCAAAAGAAGACTTTGTGGAAATAGAATTATATCCAGAAGAAAGTCCAAGTTCTGTATGGTACTTTAGGAAAATATCAGGCTTACTTAATGGTGATGTAGGACATCTACAAGTAAATATGGCTATTAAAGAAATGAATATATTAATGTTCAAAGCAGTAAATAAAGAAGCAAAAGGTTTAATTCCTGAAAAATTACCTGATGGAAAAGTACAAGCATGGGAAATTTGTGTAAGTAATACTGCATGTAAGCATGTTGGAAATATAGGTATACGATTTATAGACAACACAGAATTTGGTCCGACAGGTGAATCATTCAGTAGTACAAATATTATTGGAAGAGTAGTTGGTGGATTCGATAATCTTAAAGCATTTAAAGAAGGAGATACAGTCTATGTTAAAGAACGATAAAGATATTGATACAGAATTTTGTCATATTCCTATGGGTGATGGAACATATCATGATTCTAATCAAAAAGGTAAAATTACACGTATGATAATTTTAGGTCCTGGATGTGCAGTAAGTTCAAAAGAATTACTGAATTTCTTACATTTATTAGAATTACCAATAAATATTCGTTTAACCTGTTATGGTGCTAATTTGAATGGAACTCCTGAACATGTTATGGAAGCAGTTCAAAAAGCAAGAGCTATTGATCCATCACATATATTCATAAAATTTAGGGGATTTCCTCCAGGTGATCCAAGAAGATGTAGAGCAAAAAGAGGAGGGGCTCGTGAAGGATTCCATCAAATTGAAGCAGAATATAAGTTATTACAAGATGTAAGTTATGCTTTAGAACATCCTAAACATATTGATATAACAGTACCTGAGAAAATTTCAGTAGATGAATTTATAGAAGTAGTAAATTCAGTGGATGCTGAAACTAATAAGAAATAATATGGGAAAATGGATGATTATAAAAATGAAATTTAATTTAATAAGGAGAAAATAAAATAGAGGTTATATTATGAAAGTTGCAATATTTCCACCAAATTCTATGATTTTAGCGGATATGATTGTTAGAGGAGGGCATGAACCATTAGTTGTTCAAAGTGAAATGAAACAAAAAGTTACTAGTCCAGAAATAGATGCACCTCCATTTAACATGACTGAAGAAGATCCAATTGCAGGTCTTAAATATGCTGCAATTGAAGTGCCTTCTGGAGTAAGAGGACGTATGTCTTTATTTGGTCCTATAATAGAAGAAGCAGAAGCAGCAATTATAATGAATGAAGCACCATTTGGATTTGGATGTGTGGGTTGTGCAAGATCTTCTGAACTAACAGTATTTTCTTTAAGAAGAAGAAATATACCTATTCTTGAACTAGATTATCCAACTTCACGTGATGCTACAGTTGAAATGGTTTATAAAATAAATACATTTTTAGATGAATTGAATGAAAAGGAGGCTAAATCTGATGATTAAAATAGCTCAATTATCATGTGGTACAGAATATAGTGGGATTCAAAAAGAAATAGAAAAAGCTGCAGAAATGTTTGGAGCAGAAATGGTTCTTCCCGATGTAAATCTTGATGATATAAATGAAGCATATGAGAAATTTGGTTTAAGTTGTGCAAGTTCAAGTCTTAAATTAATGATTGCAAGGGCAATGTCTTTAGTAGAAGGAAAAAATGATGCAGATGCTGTATTTATATGTACTTGTTTTAGATGTGCAGAAGGGGCTATAGCAAGAAATGAAGTACGTAGATTAATTCAAAATAATACAAATTTACCTGTAGTAACATATTCATTCACAGAAAAAACAAAAGCTTCAGAATTATTCATACGTATGGAAGCATTAACTACTGTAGTTTCAAGAAAAAGTATTCTTGCACGTGAAAAACAAGAAGGTCTTACTTTAGGTATAGATAGTGGTTCCACCACGACAAAAGTAGCATTAATGGAAAATGATGAAGTAATTGGAACAGGATGGGTACCAACAGGAGATATTCTAGGTTGTGCAAATGATGCTATTAATCAAGCATTGGAAGGTACATGTTATAAATTAGATGATGTTGAAGCTATTGGTACAACAGGTTATGGTCGTATTACTATTGGTAAACAAATGGGTGCAAAACTTATTCAAGAAGAAATATCTGTAAATAGTAAAGGTGCAGTTTATCTTGCAGGAGCACAGAGAGGTGAAGCAACAGTACTGGATATTGGAGGTATGGATAATAAGGTAATTACAGTAAATAATGGTATACCTGATAACTTTACTATGGGTGGTATCTGTGCAGGAGCATCTGGTCGTTTCTTAGATATGACTAGTGGAAGATTAAATGTGGATATTACAGAACTAGGACCTCTAGCACAAAAAGGTAACTATAAAAATGCAGTATTAAACAGTTATTGTATTGTATTTGGTATTCAAGACTTAGTAACATCTCTTGCAGGTGGAGCTAAAAAAGAGGATGCTGCAGATGCTGCATGTCATTCAGTAGCAGAACAAGTATATGAACAACAATTACAGGAAATTGATGTTCGTGAACCATTAATTCAGGTAGGTGGTACTTCTCTTATCACAGGTTTAGTCGATGCAGTTCAAGATATTCTTGGAGGTATTGAGATTATTGTACCTGAATATTCACAGTATATTGGAGCAGTAGGTGCTGCAATGCTTGTATCTGGACTTAAAGATACTGATATTGATGATAGTAAAAAATTCTAATCATGATTGAGGAGTGAATGTAGTATGTATGTAGAATGTTATGATGAAGTAGGTGCTCAAGTATATGATACACTACTTAGACATACACTTCAAGATTTAAAATTAGCAAGAGCAATTAGTGCTATAAAAATATTCATAGAACCTCGTGAACCCATATTTATAGGAGTAGTTAAACTAGAAAAAGCATCCACACCAATATATCTTAATGATATAGCTTCCTATAAATTAGAGGAGAATGTTTTGAAAATAACAGTTGAAAATGAGGATTATACTCCAAATCTATTAAGAGCATTATGGGAAAAGGAAGGACGAATTAATGTAACTCAACCTGATAGATATAAAATTGAAGTAGAAAATCCAACAATAGATGCTGAAAAATTAATGATTCATAATCCATCACAAGAATTAAAACGAAAAGTTTATGATGCATTATTTAGAATAATACCTGAAGGATTTCGTATGACACGTAATGCAAGTGAAGGAAATCTGATTAGTATTATGTGTAGTGATGAAATAATTGATGAAAAATGGAATAAGAAATTTAATGAAGTAATAGAAGAAGTTAAAAATCAATAATTTTCAAAACAGTTATTGGAGGGTTTTTCGTGAATGATGAAAAAAAGAGTCATTTTGCGCATGTAACACAAGCACATCCCTGCTTCAATGAAAAAATACATGATAAAGTAGGTAGGATTCATATTCCAATTGCCCCTAATTGTAATATTCAATGTGGTTTCTGTACAAGAAAATTTAACAATACAGAAAATAGGCCAGGAGTAACATCATGTATTATGTCTATAGATGAAGCTATAAATCATATAAGAAATACCACAAATGAAATTCCCATAAGTGTTGTTGGTGTTGCAGGACCTGGAGATTCATTATGTAATGAAGAAACACTAGAATTATTTTCACGAATTAAAGAAGAATTTCCTGATTTAATATTATGTATGAGTACAAATGGATTGCTTGTACCAAAATATGCAAAAAAAATTTCAGAAGTAGGTGTTAAAACAGTAACAATAACTATAAATGCTGTTGATTTAGATATTGGTGCAGAAATTTATGATAATATAGAATATGAAGGTAAAATATATCATGGCAAGGAAGGTTTCAAAATACTTCTTGAAAATCAATTAAAAGGTATTGAAATGTTATCACAGTTAGGTGTAATTGTTAAAGTTAATAGTGTATTAATACCTGGAGTAAATGATGAACACATAGTAGACATAGCAAAAACTGTTAAAAGTAGAGGAGCATCTATTATGAATGTTTTACCATTAATACCATTAAATAAATTTAAGAATCTTGAAAAACCTGGCTGTGGTATGTTAAGTGATGTTCGTGAACAAGTTGAAGAATATCTTCCAGTATTCAGAGCTTGCACACAATGTAGAGCAGATGCATTTGGTATACCTGGTAAAAAAGAACAAGATTTTTCACTAGAATTAATACCTAATAGTCATTATTAACCACCATATTTTTTTCCTTTTTTTATAAATATTATTAATTTTAAAAAATATACAATATAGTAACTATTATTATTTTAGGAGAATTATATGATAGAAACATTATATTGGAAAGATAATACATTATTTTTATTAGATCAAACATTACTTCCGCATGAAATAGAATTTTATGAATGTAAAACATATCATGAAGTAATTAATGCAATTAAAACAATGAAAGTAAGAGGTGCTCCTGCAATTGGAGTTTCAGCAGCATATGCAATGGCACTTGCAGAGTTAGCTGGAGTTGATTTAAACAAAGCAGGGGATGAAATTAAATCTGCAAGACCAACAGCAATAAACTTATTTTGGGCAGTAGATCAGGTTTTAAAAGCAGTAAATGATGGAAAATCTGCTGTTGATACGGCAATTATGATGGAAAAAGAAGATATTGCAATTAATAAAAAAATAGGTGAATATGGAAATACTGTGATTAGTGATGGTGATACAATACTTACTCATTGTAATGCAGGAGCATTAGCATGTGCGGGTTATGGAACTGCATTAGGTGTGATAAGAGCTGCACATGACGCTGATAAAAATATTGATGTAATTTGTGATGAAACACGTCCGGTACTACAAGGTGCTAGGTTAAGTGTATTTGAGATGCAAGAAGAAAATATTCCTGTACGATTAATTGTTGATGGAGCAGCAGGACATATGATGCAAAAAGGTGAAGTTGATAAAGTAGTTATTGGAGCAGATAGAGTTGCAAAAGGTGGAGTTGCAAATAAGATAGGTTCACTTATGGTTGCATTAGCTGCTAAACGTTACGACATACCATTTTATGTGGCAGCACCAATAAGTACATTTGATTTTGAAAATGAAATATTTGACACAACAATAGAAGAGAGAAATTCTGATGAGGTATTAAAAATTAATGGTGGTTATATTTCTAGAAAAGATACAAATGTAGAAAATCCTGCATTTGATATTGTAGAGTCAGATTTAATTACTGGAATAATAACTGAAGAAGGTATAAAAAAACCATTATAATACCTTTCTTATTTTATTTTCATGTCAAGTCCAATATGCCATACACCTGGACTTTGAGATTTAACTTTTCTTATATTTAATACTTCAGTTTCTCGTGGATATGCTATTTTTTTAACTCTATCAATCACTGTTTCATAATCTGATGAAAATTCATAATAGTTTAATATACCATTTTTATTCAAATGATTTACTGCAATATCTAAAAAGTCTTTAGCAGTTCCAGGTAAATTCATGATAATTCTATCTGCAAGTGGAAGTTCTGGTATGACTTTACGAATATCACCTTCAATTGGAATTACTTCTCCAACTAATTTATTAAGTTTCATGTTTTCGTTAACATACTTGTAAGCTTCAGGATTAATATCTATACTGTATATCTTTGCTTTTTTTACATGTGCAATACTTATGGGGAAAGATCCTATTCCTGCAAAGAAATCAATTACTGTTTCATTTTCTTGTACTTGATTAACTATACGTGCTCTTTCAGTAGCTAATCTTGGACTAAAATATACTGTTGAGGGATTTAATTTAAATCTAATACCATATTCTTTATGGATAGTTTCAAGATTATCTTCTCCTGCTAGAAATTCTAGTTTTCGGGTACGAGTTACTCCTTGAATTTTACTTTTCTTGTAATATACACTTCGTCTTTTAGTAAATTTAAGTACTGCTTCTCCAATAATTTTCTTTTCATTTTCAAGTTCTGGTGGAATTTCTAATATGACAATATCACCTATTGTATCAAATGATTTTCTAATATTTTCAATTGCATCTTCAGGTATTTTATCATTTAAGTATTCCATGAAATTTTTTGCTTTATATTGACCTTCTAGAAAATCATAGTCTTCTATTATAATATGATAATCTTGTTTTATATTTTCAATGAGGGTGATGTCATAGTTATCTATTAGTGGAATATAAACATTATTTTCATCACTTTTTAATTTATATTCAGAATTAATTTGATTATTATTTATTAGAATTTTTCGTACTTCATTAGCCTTCTGTTTTTTAATTTTTATACCTTTCATATGGTCACTTCAATATTTTTTAAAGTTAGTTAATTATCATAAAAATAGAGTTATGTCTAAGTTTCTAAGCTAGTTACTTGTTTTATTATTTAACTTATTTATTTTTTTTATTAGTTTTTTCATTATATCTTTTGTGCAATATTTTCTATTTATTTTGATGTGGTTGGTTTGTTGAGTATAGTATGTGCTACAAAAAGCGTAACACTTGAACAAATTGAACAGTATGTTCATTGTAATGAAAGTTGTTTTTTCCAAGTGTAGCAATAATTATGATGATAATGAGAACTAAAATAAAGTCTTATTATGCTAACTAGTATAATTTGATGGTTTAGTTTGATGTATGTTAAACGT